>JABDKH010000334.1 GCA_013002345.1 Rhodothermales bacterium | reverse complement strand
GATCCAGCGCGTTCATGGCGTACTTACTCGATCTCGATCTTCTGCGACGAGTACACAAAAAGCACGTCGTTCAATGTCGGATGATTTCGGAAGACCTCCTCTCTTCGGTCTCGGAGTCCATCGAGATCGAAGCCGACTACCGTCAGGTCAGCTTCGGCCGAAAGGCGCCCGACAAGTCGCCGGTATCCTTCCACGCTATTCACCGAGAGAAACCGGATGTTCTTCTCTGAGATCGGGATGCGGCGCTCCGCCATCAGCTTGCGGAACGACTCGCGCTGCTCCTCCAGCTGATCCTCCGGCAGGGCAGTAAACACACGTACCTCGCCCTCATCCCAGTCGGGATGACCGAGAATGATGTAGCAGAGCAGAATCATCAGGTTCGCATTCTGCTTGTCGTTCCACGTCAACCAGATGTGAATCGTTTTTCGTTCGCCGAAGTGCAAATCACCGTGACGCAGCACCAGCAGTGTAGATCGTACACTCGAAGCAAACAGGCAGTTCTGGGCTACCTCCTTGACAACGCTCTCGGGGTCGGTCCGAGCAAACTCGAACATGATCGTGTTGTTGCTCAGGCCGGAAACACCCGGCACCTGAAGACTTTGAGCAAGCGCTGACGTCATGGAAGGGCTGACTATGGTGTCCATGAAGACACTGCTGCGTTGCTGTCGTGCAAGTCGTGCGAGGCGACCCTTGATCTGCTGACTTTCGGCGTACGCCTCGGCGTTGAGGTGACCCTTGATGTAATGGAGATAGGTCCCAAACCCGTAGCGGTGACACAGCCACCGCAGGAATATGAGAGGAGACCGGCGGTCGAATGTGCGATCGTCGACCATGATCACGGACGGCCGCCACTCTGCAGCAACGAGGTGATGTTTTCTCCTTTGAAGACGAATCTGAAGATATCGTGTCGCCTGCGTCATGACGCCTTCGAACATGGATGCGAGATCACCTTCGGCCTGGCCGCGTGACAAGAACCAGTACAGGGCTGTCATCAGCGCAAGCGCGGAGACGGCATAGAGCGGGTCCATCTGGAACATCATCAGAAGACAGATGACGGCGCCAAAAAGACTGATGTACCACCTGGAGCGAAAACTTGGTCGGTAGCTCGGTCGGGCCGCAAAATGCTCCAGGAAGCTGATCGCGCACAAAGACCCGTAGGTGACCATGAAGAACATGGAGATCAGCCGAGCCACTATATCCACGTTGCCCAGGGCGACGATGATCACGGCAAGCACTCCCGTGACAATCGTTGTATTCCTGGGTTCGTTGACCTCCCCTACGCCGGCGGCAAGCCAGCGGCTTACGTTACCAATGCGAACACTCCCATCCTCGCCGAGGGCCTGCAGCGTCCTCGGTGCCACGAGGACGGATCCGATGGCAGAGCTGAGCGTGGCGCAGGCAAGACCGATCGGGATGATGGGCCCCCACAGCGCAATGCGCGACATGACGAGCTGATCTCCTGAGAGCAGCTCCGCAGGTGCCGAGTACGCGAGTTTGGCTACGATGAATACATAGACCACCATCCCCACAAAGGTCGCCCCAAGAGTACCGCGCGGTATCGAGCGTCGCGGATTTGCAAGGTCCCCCGACAGTCCTACGCCAGCAGTCATTCCCGTGAAGGCCGGGAAACAAATGGCGAAAACGATGAAGAAGCCATCGGGACTTGCCACGGTCGAATAGAGACCAACGGATTGACTCTCGAATCCATCTACTGGCCCGCCCATAAAGAAAAGGACAAGCGAAGCAGCAAGCGTGGCCACGACCACGTACAGCGCCTTCACGCCCAGCGCCGCACCCTTGAAAAATACTAGGACAAGCAGGCCTATCGTCGCCGGAAGAGATATCATTCGCGGGTCGAATGATACACCCGTCATCTCCTCGAACGGGCCAGCGAGTGGCGAGAATGCCTCGGCGAACGCAATCAGGTAGAACGCGACGGATACCGCTTGCGAGATGTACAGCGACATCCCGATCACGCCGCCAATGGTCTTGCCGAACGAACGAGATATGATGAAGTACTCGCCTCCGCCTTCGACCTTCCTGTTGGTGGCAATTTCCGCCAGCGCCAGTGCCGTCGGTATCGTCACGAGGTGCCCCAGCAAGATGATGCCCAGCGCTCCCATCAATCCGACATTGCCCACAGCGTAGCCGAACCGCAGGAACATGATCGCGCCAAGGATGGTGCTAATTCCGGTCAGAAAGACCGGAAGGGTTCCAAATCCATGACCGCGCTGGCGTCCGGCTTCCTGGCTTGCGACTTCCGACATCAAAGGTTTTCTCTCGAGTTATGAGACTGAAGGACGAAGGTACAAATTCCGTTGGCTACGTTAGCAAGCGAGGGAGCACGAATTCATTCACGACGGTCGGCCGTGTTGTCCTGGACAGTGGCATCATGGTCGTATAGATTAGGTTGATGGGACACTCGATCGAAACGGCGACGAGCGGCCGCGCCAGATGTCGCGGATGCGGCGAGTCAATCGCAAAAGGCGAACTGCGGCTGGGCGAACGACTACCGAATCCGTACGGCGAAGGTGAGATGACTCTGTGGTTTCACCTTTCGTGCGGCGCCTACAAGCGGCCCGAAGTGCTTCTTGAAACGCTAGAAGCCACCGACAACGAAATCGAACACGCGGACCAGTTGCGCGACATTGCGAAATCGGGTCTGGAGCATCGCCGACTTCCTCGCGCTGATGGTGCGGGACGTTCCCCGACCGGCCGTGCCCGCTGTCGCCAGTGCCGCGAGTTCATCGAGAAGGATACGTGGCGGATCGGCCTGGTGTATTTCGACGAAGGCCGATTGAACCCGAGCGGCTACATCCATCTCAGCTGCGCAGACGAGTACCTCGGCACGACGGATATCGTTGCCCGACTCAGGCATTTTGCGCCGACGCTGACCGATGATGATGTCGCCGAGATTCGGGCCGCCCTCGCCGGCTAGCGCTGCCGCATCATCCGTGGATCCGAATCACGACCCCAAAGCTTACCGGGAATCGGATGTCGGATCGCTAACAGCGCCCGTCGCTCGGCCGACAACCGTCGTGACGCAGTATGGCGCGACGTAACACGCCGTACTCGACAACCTGGCGGAGTTCTTCCAGATAGCTCTCTTTCGTATCCATCCGGGCAAACACGAAGCCCGTCCCTGGCGGCCCGCCGTAGTTCTTGACCCATATCGCTGCCCGGCCAATCTCATCCGCCGCAAGCACGTCGACAGCCTCCGTGGCAGCGACACCGGGCATTCCGACCCAGGAGGATTTCAGTCCCCATTCGCGACCAATCTCTGTTACCGTTACGCCAAATTCGTCCGAGTCCCACGCCGTGTGAGACACCGACAGAAGCCGTGAGGGATTGTCACGGTTCACACCAGTCGCTCGCCCTTCCGAATCACGTTCCACGAGTAGCGGGGGCAACCCGAGCCAGACAATCTTGCCGCCATGATCCAGGTAGCGTCGGAACAACGACGTGTCCTGACTCGCCGACGCCACCGCTTCTGGAATCGCATCCATGGCAAACACGACGGCGCTGGGTGACTTGTCCAAGATTCGCTGGCGAAGGAAGTATTCGAGCGCACTGCCATCCAGCGTTTCGTAGCCGCGATCTGCAAAGAACGTGGCAACTTCCCGGTGCGTTGAGTCGGCACCCCAGACCGATCGTCCCATCTGCCCATTGTCCCAATAGACTGCCAGCCGCGGCTGGGGCCCTTCGGTCGACTCAAACGCGTAGAGATATCCGTCGTCACTACCGACGTACAGGCGACCGTTCCATACGGCCGGGGTACTGAACACACTGCCGCCGGTCTGATACGACCAACGCTCTTCGCCTGTCGACACGTCCAGGGCATGCACTTTTCCGGTTCCGCTCCCGATGTACATCGTGGAGTCGACGACTCGCGGCGACGAGAAAACGTATCCTCCAGTCACAATCGACCACAGTTCCTTTCCCGAATGTAGATCCAGGGCTCGCACCTTCTGGCTGCCGGACCGCGCGCTGAACAACCGCCCGTCATCAACGGCCGGGGACGATATGACCCACGCGGTTCCATCCACAAAGGTCCACAGAGTATCACGGCTCTCCAGGTCGACCGCATATAGAGAGGCGTCACGCGACCCTATGTAGAGAACTGTGTCGATCACCGTCGGAGACGAGTGGATCTGGGTCCGATCGAACCCCCAGTCGGCCGCGTTCAGCTTAGAACCCATCGTCTCGAAACGCCAGACTTCCGCACCGGTCTCGGTCGAAATCCCGTACACGATCCCGTCGCCCGAGCCGATGAATGCGACGTCATCAAGAACTGAAGCGGAAGACCGAATGCGACCGCCCGTCTGGAATTTCCACCTCTCCTCACCTGTGTCGAGGTCTATTCCGTAAACGACTCCGTCGCCTGTCCCAATAACGATCGTAGAGCCGACAAGTATGGGTGACGCGAGAAGGTAGTCAAAGCCCTCGTGTCCCCACGGCAGAGGGATATCCTGCTGCCCGGAGACGATCCAGACCGACTGACCGTCTTCTCTGTTGACAGCATGGATCCTGTTATCGCGATCGATAAATATGGCAAGATTCTCTGTGATCAATGGGGCGCCGCCCACCGGAGAGTCCACATCGAGGCTCCAGATTTCCTCGCCCGTGTCAGCACGCAGAGCGAAGAACTGGCCTCCAGAGTTTCCGAAATAGACTACCCCTTCCGCGACCACGGGTGAAGACCGAATGGTACCGCTTGACTGAAATGTCCAGGCAATTCCACCGAGCCGATCTACCCCGTGCGTCTCTACGGCCTCCGATGCTGCCGGCCCTCCGCGAAACATGGCCGGTGTCGGCTGGGCACTCATTGTTGTCGAAAGAGATAGAGTCGAGATGGGCAGTAACAACACCGCTAGCGGGCGAAAAATCCGATATGTTAACACGTGTCATCCTCGATTCTGACGCACCTCAATCACACATGAGATTAAGGTCGCCAACGCCGGGCCACAAGGCACAACGAGCTTCCGCGTCCAGGCTGTAGTGCCTGTAGCGGAAGCCGAGAGACTCACTTCCGGACCGCCATGACATTGACCCTCTACGCTTTCAGCGAGCCTCTGGACTTCGTCACCCGTCTTCGTACACAATACCGTCCGGCAGCCTGCCTCGTATCCATTCCGCAAGCTTGGACACTTGCTCCGGCCCATCGATGACTCGCTTCGGCAGATAGTATGCGTACCTGCGGCTGTAGTAGACAAGAAAGAACTCCGGCGTCTCCCGGACCTTGTAGATACCCGGCCACTTCAGATCGATATCAGCGGTGTGGGTCGAAATGTGGTAACCGTTCTCATCGAGCGTATGCGTGATCGGATGTTTCACGTTGGGGTCGCTATGCTGCATCTGCCACGCCCGAATCCGCCCCGTGATCGGGTAGAACAACCATGCCAGTGTACCAACGACGAGAACCAGCGGGCCCAATCTGAGCACCGAATCATGTTCTCCCATCAACGTCATGACGACAATGAACAGGAACTCGATCACGAGTATCGCAATCACGGCCCATTTGATCACGCGTCGAAATCCGGACGAAAACAGTTCGCGTACCAGCAGGCTCGTAACCCGGGCGTGCTCGGACCTCTGCCAATCGAAGATAAATTTATTCATCGTCCGCTTCCTTCGCTGTGCCGATATGCAATGACGCGGACCCGTTCCAGGGTCACAAGTCCCTCGTCGATCAGGTCGTCCAGAGCGGGAAGGAAGGCCTCGATTCGATCCTCGGCATCTACGATCTCGATGACGATAGGCAGATCGTCCGAGAGCCGCAGAACCTTGGACGTATGAATGCGAGAGCTCGCCCCGAAGCCCATGAATCCGCGAATGACCGTTGCGCCGGCCAGGCCCCGAGCGCGTGCCTCGTTGACGATCACTTCGTGCAGTGGCTTGCCGTCTGAACGGTCGCTCTCGCCGACGAAGATGCGCAACAGATATGCTTCAGATGGTAGCTTCATCTCGATACCTTCCAATCTATACCATGCGGCCGACGGTGACGCCGGCGAAGAGTGCAATGAACCCTAGTCCGTTCTGCAGCAAGATATTGCCGGCAGCGTGCATCCATTCGGACGCGCGGACCAGTTCGCCCGTCTCAAGCATAAACGCAGAAAAGGTCGTGAAAGCACCTATGAAGCCGATTAACACGAGCACTCTGGTGTCACCGGATACAGTCCATCGATTCTCGAACAGCGCCCACAGGAGTCCCGCCCAGAAGCAGCCGATGATGTTGACGGCCGCCGTCCCCCAGGGAAAGGCAGCGCCGGTGAGATTCTGGACCAGTCCGGCCAG
>JABDKH010000333.1 GCA_013002345.1 Rhodothermales bacterium | reverse complement strand
CGGATGGCCGGCGAATGGCGGACGTCGTCGACGTTACGCTTGAACGCAGCACCCAGGACGAGTACGCTGGCGTCTCGCAAGGCAACCGGCTGCATCGCCACCGCTTTGATGACGGCGTCGACCACGTAGTACGGCATCTCCTCGTTCGTTCGCGCTGAAAGCGTGATGAAGTTCGTCTCGAAGTCGTACCGTCGCGCCAGCCACGAGAGGTAGTACGGATCGATCGGGATGCAGTGTCCACCCAGGCCCGGACCCGGATAGAACGGCATAAAGCCGAACGGCTTGGTCGCGGCCGCGTCCACGACTTCCCACATGGATAGTCCGCCCATGCGGTCACACAGACGAGCAAGTTCGTTAACGAGCGCGATGTTCACCGACCGGAAGATGTTCTCGAGGAGTTTTTCCATCTCCGCGACTCGCGGACTCGATACGCGATGTACGTTCGCCACGATTTGCTCTGTCACGGTCGCGGCCAGATCGGTACATACGGGCGTGACGCCACCCACGACGATCGGCGTGTTGGCGGTAGTCCAGGTCGTGTTACCGGGATCAACCCGCTCCGGGCTGAACGACGCGAAGTAGTCGACGCCCAGTTCCCAACCGTGAGGATCGGCCGCCTTGCGGAGCTCGGGAAGCAGCACGTCTTCGGTAGTACCCGGATAGGTCGTGCTGCGAAGGATAATGAGCTGCCCCTTGTGCAGGCGGGCTGCAACCGCTTCGGACGCCAGGCGCACATACGTCATGTCCGGTTCCTTACTCGACGTAATCGGCGTCGGGACGCAGATGAACACGACGTCCACCTGAGACAACGCATCGAAATCGACGGTCGCTTCGAAATGACCCGATTCGACGATCGGAGCGATGTGCGAACTCGGAATATCCTGAATGTAGCTCACGCCTGCGTTCAGCTTCTCGACCTTGTCGGTGTCGACGTCCAGGCCGATGGTCTTCATACCAACGCGGGAGAACTCGACCACGAGAGGCAGGCCGACGTAGCCGAGACCCACAATGCCGACAACGGCGTCGTGCGACTGAATGCGCTGTTTGAGGTCGGCCGCCGACCCTGATCCCTTCTGCACCATGTCTGTCATTCTTATTTGAGCGTTTTGATCAATCGTGAATCAGATCGCGGAGATACCGCGAGTAGTCATTTTCCGGCATCGCGGAGACCTGTGCCTCAAGCGCTTCGCGCGATATATAGCGCATCCGATATGCGATCTCCTCCGGGCACGAAATCATCATACCCTGCCGTTCCTCTACAGCATGAACGAAGCCGGAAGCGCTCAGAAGCGACTCGTGCGTACCCGCGTCGAGCCAGGCAATTCCGCGCCCGAGCACTTCCACGTGCAGCTCTCCGTCACGGAGATAAGAGATATTGAGGTCGGTGATCTCGAGCTCGCCTCGAGATGATGGCTTCAGCGAGCGGGCACGGTCGACAACCGTCTCGTCATAGAAATAGATCCCGGGTACAGCGTACTGCGATCTGGGCTTGTCCGGCTTCTCTTCGAGACTGACCGCAACCCCATCATCATCAAATTCGATAACACCATATCGCTCCGGATCCTTCACCGAGTAGGCAAAGACTGTCGCACCCGACGTAAGCTTCGCACACGACTGCAGGATGCCGGAGAGTCCGCGGCCGTAGAAGATGTTATCGCCGAGAACGAGCGTGGCCGGCCCACCAGACAGAAACTTCTCACCAATCAAGAACGCCTCCGCGAGACCTCGAGGCTCCGCCTGCTCCGCGTACGAAATGCTTAAGCCCCACTTCGATCCGTCTTCGAGAACACGCTCGAAGCGCGACCGCTCGTCGGGAAGGCAAACCAGTAGTATCTCCCGAATCCCCGCCAGCATGAGCATGGACAGCGGGTAGTAGATCATCGGCTTGTTGTAGACCGGGAGAAGCTGCTTGCTGACGGCCGACGTGATCGGGTACAGCCGCGTGCCGTGTCCACCGGCCAGGATGATGCCTTTCATTTCGACTCCTCACGCTTCTCGTACTGTCGCTCAAACCAATCCCGGTT
>JABDKH010000332.1 GCA_013002345.1 Rhodothermales bacterium | reverse complement strand
GGCGGATTCGATCTGGAGTATCGCTCGGACGGGATGCATCCGATCCGGGCCGAGGTCCGGAAGTTGCTTCAGGAAAGGCTTCCCGAGACGTATCAAGACTCAATCAGGAGCTACTATTCAAGCCATGGCCACTCTCTAGGATATTACGGGACCTTCGCATTTGCCTTGGAGGGTCCACCTACCTTCTCTCTGGTGTTTGAGGACGAAACGAGCAGCGGGTGGGTTGACGAAATCATCGAGGATCTGCCGGAGTTGGACGGACGCCTGACGGCATTCTACCGCCGGGCGGGTATCGGCGAACTCTGGCGTACCTATGGCCCTCGACTTCAAACAGAACATGACAAGTACAAGCCCTACGCATCGACGGCATTGGATCACCTGAATGCCTATTTCAGGGCTGATGATTTCGTTTTCCAGGATCACCGTGGCAAGATCATAACAGCCTACAGTCCACTGTTGTCATTTTTTACAGCGTTCACAGTGACGGTAAACGGAGACGTGTATCTAGTCTTCGGTCCCCAACCGGGTGAGCCGAGCCCAGCCTCGTACTATCACGAAGCTGCCCACCACATCGTCGGTCCATTTATCGACAAGCACGTCAGCGAAATTGAGTCGCATTTGGCTCTACTGCCACTGGCTCAGGAAAGACTCGGGGGCAACAGCACCTGGAAGACCGTGGTCGAGGAATCTCTAGTACGAACGGTTGACAAGATTCTCTCTGGTCGGCTGCATGATGCGTCTCAAGAAGAAGTAGCAACCATGGTTGAGAATGAGTACGAGAGGGGATACATCCTCAGCCTATTCCTGTATGAGGCCCTATCCGCCTACGAAGCAAGCGACGTCTCCATGGAAGCGTACTTCCCTACCCTTCTTTCTGCGCTTGATGTCGAACTAGAGCAACGGCGTTGGAGGAAGCTATCTTCCGATACCCTCGATTGATCGCTGCATCACTCATGTCGAACACACCCTGGATGAATTCGATAGCCCCGACGTAACGTGACCCACGTATGCTGCGCAGGCGGGGTGTGCACGGATAACCCTCTTGACACTCTGGTATGTTCTACCGACCATCATCCTATGATGCCAAAGCCACTACCGCCCTGGCCCTCTCCATTGTCTGTAGGCGCGCTCCTAATCGCTGCAGTGCTTATCCTGGCATTCAGCCCAGGTGAAGCCTACGCTCAAGAACTACCGCCGCAACAGGTTCATCGAGCGGATTTCGCTCCGTCCTCAGATGAGGTATTCGGAGTTGTCAGGCAGTTCTATGACTACGACCGGAGCTTGCCTATCTCTCCGCGAACTGTGGAGTCATGGGAGGAGGACGCCATTACCTACGAGAAGGTCGTGTTCACCACGCAGAACGGAGAGCGAGTCCCGGGTATCCTGGCCCTACCGCAGTCCCGAGACGCAAGGGTACCCGTCGTACTTCTCGTGCATGGCCTCGGTAGCTCGAAAGACCGGTGGGAGCGGGACGACCGCGTCGATTTGCGAGATTCTCTGCTGGCTGCGGAGATCGGCGTCTTTGCCATCGACCTTCAGTTGCACGGTGAGCGTAGCGCAGTGAACGACTACCAGAATCCAGTCTACCTGACGTTCGGCGACAGCCTCTTCACGCGCAATCGGGACATGGTCGTCGAGTCCACTATCGATGCCCGCCGCGCCCTCGACTACCTCTCGAGCCGCCAAGAGCTGGATCCAGCGAGAATGGCCGTCGTGGGGTACAGTATGGGTGGTGGGATCGCACTACGCCTCGCTGCATTGGAGCCGCGGCTCGTCGCCGCTGTGGGGTGTGCCGTGCCTACGAGGGAGGCGCCGCTTTCGACCGACCCGTTCAACTTTGCCGCTCGGGCCACCGTCCCGACGCTGCTCCTCATCGGCACGGATGACTGGCTCAGCTCGCCGGCGGATGTCCATACGCTGCACGGGTTGCTTCCCGAGGGAAGTGACTTGACCTTTTTCGAGTCCGGACATTCCCTTCCACGCAAGTTCACATGGGAGGCCGCCGCATGGCTGATCGAGCGGTTCCAGTGATCATCCGTAGGAAAGACTGGTGAACGACTGATCACAATGAGCGGAAATCGCTCGCCCGGTCGATGGATGGCGTGGTACTCAGTCGGGTTATGGTATCGCCTAGAAAAGAGACACGGCGTGTGTCACGGGCACGGCGCCTGGTCGAGTTCGTTGCCGATCGCGAGCGGGTATCGGTGCCACATCTCGAACCGGTTCACGTGTGACGGCCCTTTCGATAGCGATTAGCCCTTTTCTGCTAAGCTTAATTGTTATATTGCTCTCAAGTTGCCTGCCCATCCATGGATCCAGCGATAAAGCCTTATACCTCGGCCGAGACCCTCGAGATCGCCGAGGGCATCGCAGTGAAGATCCTCCTCACGGGTGACGACACAGGCGGCGCGATCGCCGTGTTCGAAGACATCGTTGCGCCCGATACGGGACCGCCCCGACACATTCACCACCTCCAAGACGAGACTTTCTTCTTCCTCGAGGGCCACTTCGACGTGGAGATCGAAGGCGCCTTGCACCACTTTGGGCCCGGGGACACGGCCTTTGTACCGAAAGGCAGTGTCCACGCGTTCAAGAATGTCGGATCGGCCCCTGGGTGTCTGCGGTACACCTTTAACCCCGCGCTCAGGATCGAGGAGATGTTTCGGGCCCTTCACTTCGCCTTCATGGGCGATGGCTTCGACGAGGGAGCCGCGGCTGCCCTAGCAGCCGAACATGGCCAGGAGATGGCGGGACCACCTCTCTAGGCTCGCCAGCGACCAGCGTGCCGCGCATCCAGAGTTCGCACAGCGCTGGTGCCGGTAGGCGCGGTCGTTGAGATACAGGCTGACCATGTCGAGCATCATGTTCGGCGAATTCGAGCCATTCGTTCGGAGATTGGTGATGCCTAACCCTATCGTGTAGCACGCACGGGGCCTTCCGGGATTTCCCACTTGCGGGGCCGCTAGCATCTGCATACGTTGGCTTCGGCAAACTCCGCGCCGCAAATGAGAAGACTGGTAGTCCGGAAGACGAGACAGTAATGTGGACTGAAGACTACACACGAGAAATTGTCATATCCAACACAGCCAGCGCGGCATTCCGAGCGTTGACAGCCGAGTTCGGCGAGTGGTGGACGCCCATCAGCTCTCCGATTACCAAAGTTGGCGAACTGGTGACTTTCACGTTCGACGCTACGCACTGGACCATGCGTGTACTTAAGTTGGTCGCTGCTGAATGCGTGGAACTCCAGTGTATAGACGCGCACCACGTTCACGAAGGCTTGCCGAACTCAATACTCAAGGAGTGGCAAGGCACCGTCTTGAGCTGGAGTATACGAGCGGAAAACGGGCGCACCCGGATAGGCTTTGTTCACAAGGGGCTCGCTCCTTCGCTCGACTGCTATGAGGTTTGTGAGCGGGGGTGGGACCATTACTTCGTTAATTGCCTGAAGGTTTACCTGGACAGTAGTGGAAGCTAGAGTTACACGTGATGATGGTCGACTTGAACCGTACAAACAACCTAACCGGTCTCCGCGGGGACGGCAAACTCGCCGCCACTAGCTTAACGTAAGGCAGAAAGAAAGCCCATGGATATCTGGAAGTATTTCGCTATCGGGCATGAGCACCACGTGTTCTGGAATCCGCTGAGCGAGGCCAAAGTCGATGAGTTGATCGAGCTCCTGGCACTTCCGGATGAGGCTCAGGTCGTCGACATCGGGTGTGGAAAGGCTGAGTTCCTGGTGCGGACCGTCAGGCGATGGAACTGCAGCGCGGTCGGCGTCGACATGTCTCCCTACTGTGTTGCGGACGCTCGCGCGAAGATCGAGGCGGCTGGACTTGCGTCCGCAGTCGAGATCGTGGAAGCGAATGGAAGTGATTACAGCGCAAAGCCATTGTCGTTCGACGCGGCAGTCTGTTTAGGTGCCTCCTGGATCTGGGGCGGACTGGAAGGAACGCTTCGTGCTCTATCCTCTTATGCCATACCAGGCGGGCTGGTGTTGGTCGGCGAGCCCTTCTGGCGAACCGCTCCGTCCCGTGAGCATCTCGAGGCTGCTGAATTCACCGAGTCGAGCTTCGGCACCCACATAGGAAATATTCAAACGGGGCTCCGGATGGGGCTAGGTCTTCTCCACGCCGTCGTCTCAAACGAGGATGACTGGGATCGGTACGAGGGCTACCAGTGGTACGCCGCCGAGAAATACTCGAAGCACCATCGTGACGATCCGGACGTTCGGGAGCTGTTGGACAAGGTGCGGAAGTCGCGCGACCACTACCTCGAGTGGGGCCGAAAGGAAATTGGTTGGGCCGTGTATCTCTTCGTGAAGGACCCGTCGTGACTCGCTGGTACAGCCGTTCGGCGGCCCAACCCTCCCGCGTAGTGGATGCCAGCCCTGTAGGGTCGATCTTGACAATCACCGCCTTCCCACCGACCATACTCGTAGGCGCACTCCGCCCTACAGAGAAACTACCTGACGGCGTTTGAGAACGCGTTGATTGAGATGACGCCGACTCCATCCCCTGAGATCATGACCGTGTTCGAAAGTCACGCCCCAGGCGTGCGGGCGCGTCTACTTGAGCTTCGCGCTCTCATCTTTGCCACCGCTGCTGAGACGGATGGGGTCGGGAAACTCCACGAGACGCTGAAATGGGGTGAACCGGCTTATCTGACGGCCGAGACGAAGAGTGGCAGCACGATTCGCATCGGCCCAATGAAGAAGGATCCGGCGAAGTACTGCCTGTTCTTCAACTGCCAGACGACCCTGGTTGAGACGTTCAAGCAGTGGGGCCCAACGGGACTAACGTTTCAAGGAAACCGAGCCGTCGTCTTTGACGTCGTGGCCCCGCTACCTCGAGAGTTAGCATCAGACTGCATCGCTGCAGCACTCACCTATCATCTCACGAAGAAGAGGTGGTAGTGGCCATCCCGCACGACCTGAATCGTGGGTTCGGAAGACGTAAACTGCAACCTTATCAGTTCAGAAACACCCATGACCGCGACCCGGAATAGCAAAGTTGATACGTTCGTGAGCCGGGCCACAAAGTGGCAATGCGAGACCCGGACACTCAGGTTGATCCTTCTCGATTGCGGGCTGGGCGAAGACCTGAAGTGGGATAAGCCATGCTTCATGTTCGAGGGGAGAAACGTGGCCATCATCCAACCTTTCAAAGAGCACTGCTCGCTCATGTTCTTCAAGGGTGTCCTGCTCGAGGACACGCATGGCATGCTCCGCAGCCAGGGAAAGAACACACAGTCCGCGTTGCGGATGGAGTTCACATGCGAGGCTGATATAAAGAAGACCGTTGTAAAGTCTTACGTGAAGCAGGCCATCGCCGTCGAGAAGGCAGGGCTGAAGGTCGACTTCAAGGCCAAGCACGAGCTGAAGCATCCTGAGGAGCTTACAGAAATCCTGAAGAACGACCGCAGGCTCACGAAGGCGTTCCACGCCCTGACCCCCGGACGACAAAGAGCATACGTCCTCCACTTCACGGGAGCCAAGCAATCGGCGACTCGCGTCGCGCGAATCCAGAAGTGCATCCCCAAGATCCTCGCAGGGAAAGGCATCAGCGACCGCTAGCACTCGATGCGATCTGAAACGCTCGAAGCATGAACCGGTCGAAACTGGAAACTCAAGTTCTGTCGCAGGCCGTAAGAAGTCGGGTGCCTCGCGACGATGCGGGACAATCCGAACTTGCACCGGATGGCCCCCTCAGGTTACTATTGGTAGCAGGCGGCGGACCAACCGGCAGTGGTTGAAGTCACTGTCGACCTGTTGCCGTAGAAGCTCCACAGGCAACACCGCCTGTTCTAGCCGAGGACCCTTCACCTTCACTCATAGCTGAGGACCCTACCATGCCAGATACAGTTTCCTGGAATCTCCGCTTGTCTGTTCGAGATGGACAACTCGAGAAAGTGCAAACGTTGATGACTGAGATGGTCGCTTCTACGCGGCAAGAAGAACCTGGAACCGAAGCGTATGAGTGGTTCATCAGCGAAGATGGCTCGACGTGCCACATTTACGAGCGCTACGTGAATTCAGATGCGGTAATCGCTCACCTGAACAACTTTGGAGCAAACTTCGCCGAGCGATTCCTCGGGTGTCTTGAGCCAGTGACTTTTACTGTCTACGGCGATCCTAGTCCAACGGCACGCGGCGCTCTTGACGGATTCGGAGCAAACTACTTTGAATGGATAGGTGGGTTTAGTCGATGATCCAACGGGATCCGCTTGGGAGGTCGTGGAATCGACCAGGTATCGTCGGCTTACGGAAAACGACGACGCGACTAGTTTGCCGTGTAGCCAGAGTTTGCCCGGGGGCAAACGCACTCAGCAAGTGGATCCAACAAACAGCATCGACAAACGTTGCTGCGCAGACGTAACGTGTCGTCTCCTGGAGCGTCAACCTAGAGCGGCGAACACTTGATTCGACCTTGGTGGGCTCGTCGGTCAACCTCGATGTCTTTGCCGGTGATGGCCGCTACCGTGATCCAACGACGCCCGCGATGCTCAAATGACCTCGACCGCCACTTCATTGCGTCTAAGAAAAGGTGGGGTCCAGGGGTCATTGTACCGCATCAGAAACACGCGTCCCCGCGTTTCCACATCCAGCTCGCGAAGCAGATTGAGCAGCTCTGCCCTCTTCTTCTCGACGCGTGATTGCGAAGTCCACCAGGAAAACGCCAGTGTCGCCAGCTTCCGTCGCGGTATGGTGGTGAATTCGATTGCCTGCCCAGCCGGTGTGGGCGCATTCTCTACCGAGACACCCTCGGGCAGAATGAATGACATCTTCTCATCTGTGATCACCGGTGCCGTCATCGACACCGTCTCTCCTTCTTTATTACTGCCAAATATGTAGGATGCAAGCACAGGAAATGCTGACTTATCGGTTTCGTACTGAGTGGAGATCCATGTCTGCTCTTCATATTGCCGAATCTCCACCTGTCGGGAGAGGTTTCGAACGACTTCGTACGGAGGTCGCTCCGTACTGTAGATCACGTACAATCCCCAGCAAGTCCAAAGGCCAAAGATTGTCGCTCCGACGAAGAGGATCAGTTTAACATTCATGAATTGGGTTTCTACTATGGTTACATCTTGCGAGATCGACACCACAACGTGACTGCGACCCCAGACCTGATCTACCTATACTGTCTGAAGTATACTGACGCTGCACGAAACCAGCGATACCGGGAGCGACGGTGCGACCAGTAAACAACTGAACGAGATGAGAGGACCAACCGTTTCTCATCGTGGGCTACGCGAGTGCGTTCGGCGCCGAGTCGATCGCCGTGTCGGGATTTCCCCCCTTGCCAACCCGTCTTGTTCTGCCGACTATGATGCAGCCACGCGTTCCGCGCCGCTAATGCAAAAACCGTTATTGTGCGGTGGAGCGTCGGACGCAGGGTAGGATCGACCTGGGAGTGTCGCTGCTATTCAGCCCGAGAGCGATCCGTTGCCGGTGAAGCTTCCATACATTATGCAACCCAATCGACGACAACGACTGTCAGAACGGGACGCCGCGGCAAGAGCGAACGACAACTAACCTTTTTGCAACCATCATAGTCGTGATGATTGTCGTAGTGGAAGGCGTGAGTGCCGCCGGGAAGACGACTTGGTCCAGTCTGCAACCTCCAGAACAGGTTGTTCTGGAGGCCATCCCTTTATCAGCGACGCTCGCATCGAGTCACGATCGGGCGAGTCATTTCGTAGACCTTCACGTTCGTCGATGGTGTAACGCACTGGACGCCGAGCAGTCGTGCGGCATTGCTATTTGCGACACGGACCCGTTCAAGCTCCACTACGCTTGGTGCGAATTGCGAGCAGGGCTGTGTTCAGTTTCCGACTGGCAGAACGCGCTCGCAGCTCATCGTCGTGCGTTTCACGAGAATCGTCTGGGCCTGGCAGATGCGGTAGTGTTCCTCAATCCTGCTGAGTCCATTATTCGCCATCGTCGTGCCACAGATCTGACTCGGCGACGACGGCGTTTCGAGAAGCACTTTTCGTTCTTACCGTGGCTGGTAGAATGGTACAAGGCGATCGATCGTGTCGAACCGGGCCGCGTGTTCTCGGGCGTTGATGCTGAGATGCCTTCCGTCGCGATTCGACAGCAGCGAAGCGGCGTTGAGGTATTCGACGCATTCCTGGCGGAGCTCGCGTCCGTCAGTGACCTTGCCATCCTTTCAACATAGCATTTCGGTGGGGTGCATGACCCTAGCCTGCACCGAACAACGGTTTGTACTTACCAGAAAAGGATCGTTGTCTAACCTTTTGATCGGAGGTTGTTTTCACCGTTAATCCGTTGCCGGCGAAGCTTTCATACGTATAGGCCGACTCGGTTGTGGTTGTTGATTGGCCCCGTTTAACTTCTAGCGCACTCGATACAGGTGAGGTGGTCATGCGAAATCCATTTGCCCCCGGCGTCGGCGGAGTCCTGAGCGCAGATATTGCGGTGCCGGAACATGAGCGGGAACTCAGCTTCTACTCACAGATCCTAACCACTGGGAGCGCTCCCCTTTGGCGTGACGATCTGACGAACAATCGCGGTACACCAGTCATCGGCCTGGGGGCTCGCTCCCCTGAATACGAGGCCCTCCCCTTGCAATGGATGCCGCACTTCCAGGTTTCCGACGTTGGTGCCAGCGCGGCAAGCGCCCTCGAACTTGGTGGAAGCGAGCTAATGCACGCCAGGAGTGAGGACGGTCAAAGTCAATGGGCCGTTCTTGTAGACCCCATGGGTGCTGCATTCGGCGTAATCCCTGTCGTTGGCGACGAGTCGGAGGCGGCAGATCAACCCCAGAGTGTTGGACGTATTGCATGGCTGACGCTTGTGGTTTCGGACGTCCCCACCACGTGCCGTTTCTACGAACAGGTCGTCGGATGGTCGAGAGCCTCGGCCGACGTCGACGGCGGATTCGAAATGCTGCGCCCGGACGGTGTGTCTACCGCGGAAATCTGCCATTCCAGCGGCGACAACGAGGGAATCCCACCCGTCTGGATACTTGGTCTGCCTGTCGATGACCTCGAGGAGAGTCTTCGACTCGTTGGCGAGGGCGGCGGCGAGATCATCAAGGGATCGACTGACGCCGGTCACGCCGTCATACGAGACGCGGTCGGTGTTTGCATAGCGTTGCAGGCCAATAAGTAATGCGCAGCGCGGGGCTCCAGAGATGTCATTGAGTTGCTTCGAGCGCATGGTGGAGACCCGCCGAAACAATCACGGTGTCTCACCGCTCGATCTATCGCGCACCATCGATAACTACGACGTTGCGCAGTGGGCTGAGCATCTTGACAACTAATCTTCTCAATGCGGCCTGACCCCTACCTGTAGAG
>JABDKH010000331.1 GCA_013002345.1 Rhodothermales bacterium | reverse complement strand
CTTCTCCGACAACGTGATGCGGCGGCGTTGACAGCGCTTCTTGCCGACAGAGCTGACGTGGGGCTGATTCAAACCGGATCCGCGTGGCTCACGCTCGAAGGTGACACGGCGCGTCATGCTGTGCTGGTGTCAGCCGTGACGAGTTCGATGGGAGAGATGGGAGACGCCGAGATCGTCGCCGGTCGTTTTCTGGTAGATGCAGACACCTCCGCCGTGCCTGCGCACACAGTGATCACGTCGAGTCTGGCGGCGAAGCTTGACACCGATCCGGCTGTGCTGGTCGGTCGACGAGTTCGGATCCTGGGAGACAGTTTTCTTCTCGTTGGCGTGGTGGAAGGCCCCGCCGGGTCCAGGTCTTCGAGGATGCTCGTGCCGTTTGGCTTTACATCGGATCGGCTTAAGATGTTGGCCGACAAGGCGCCCGTTGCCATCGTTCGCGCCCGGCGTATCGAGGACGTAGAGGAACTTCGAGTATTGATCGAGTCGTGGCTGGAGACGCGATTCGGATCGGCCGACGGTTTGTTTTCGGTAGCGACGTCCCAGGCGCGCGTGGCGCAGGCCCGCCGGGCGATGCTGGTGTTCAAGCTGGCCCTTGGAGCGATCACAGGAATCTCGCTTCTGGTTGGAGGCATCGGCATCATGAACGTCCTTCTGGCGTCGGTCAGCGAGCGTACGCGAGAGATCGGAGTGCGCAAAGCGGCAGGCGCTCGCTACAGTGACGTACTCGTGCAATTCCTCGCCGAATCGGTGTCGATCACCGGAGCCGGTGCACTGGCTGGCGTTGTCGTGGGCGTGGTCGGATCGTTTGGCGTGACGGCCATTATTCGGATGATCACAGAAGCACCGATGAAAACGACTTTCACCTGGTGGTCGATTCTCCTTGCCGCTGCGGCGGCGCTCCTGGTCGGCCTCGTGTTCGGCACTTACCCCGCGCGCAAGGCGGCCAGGCTCTCGGCGTCCGATGCCATGCGGTACGAGTAGATCCGTCGGGCGTTCTCACGCCTCATTCGTCTCGCGATGTACGGGAGGACACGAGTCTGACGTAGGGGATCCCTGTTCCCGGCGTCCCGCACTTGAACATGTCGGCGCCATAGTCGAAACTCAGCACAGCTTTGCACTCGACCCCACATCACCGGATCCATATGTCTCACCGCATTCTCATCCTGGGCGCTGCCGGCCGGGATTTTCACAACTTCAATGTCTTCTTTCGGGATAACCCCGAGTACGACGTGATCGCCTTTACGGCGACGCAGATTCCCAACATCACGGATCGGCGGTATCCGGCTGCGATCGCTGGCGAACTTTACCCCGAAGGAATTCCGATCGAACCCGAGTCGTCCATGGAGGACCTGATCCGCGATCACGAAATAGATGCGGTCGTGTTCAGCTACAGCGATCTCAATCATGCCGACGTGATGCATCTTGGATCTCGTGCCCTGGCGGCCGGCGCGGACTACTGGTTCCTCGGGCCCAACCGGACGACGATTCAGGTTCGCGTTCCCGTTGTGGCGATCTGCGCGACTCGCACCGGCGCAGGAAAGAGCCAGACCAGCAGGTATGTCGCTGCTACTCTCGCAAAGCTTGGGCGCAAGCCGGTCGTAATCCGGCACCCGATGCCGTACGGAGATCTCGCGAAGCAGATCGTGCAGCGCTTTGAAACGCTCGACGATCTCGACCTGCACGACGTGACCATCGAGGAGCGCGAGGAATACGAGGCTCACATCGTCGCCGGTCGCGTGGTGTATGCAGGCGTGGACTACGAGAAGATTGTGCGCGAAGCCGAGAAGGAGGCGGATGTGATCATATGGGATGGCGGCAACAACGATCTGCCGTTCTACAAGCCGGATCTGATGATCGCCGTGACCGATGCGCTTCGAGCAGAACACGCGGAGCAGTATCACCCGGGAGAAGCCGTGGCCCGAATGGCCGACGTCGTGGTGATCAACAAGGTTGACACCGCTTCAAAAGATGAAACGGAACGCGCGCGCGCCGTGGTGAGCAAGATCAACCCGACGGCGAAGATTGTTGAGGCTGCGAGCCCGATTCATATTGAGAGCGGAGAGGACCTGCGCGGCAAGAACGTCATCGTCATTGAAGACGGACCAACACTTACGCACGGCGGGATGGCGTACGGGGCCGGGTGGATCGCCGCCGAGCGCTATGGAGCGTCGGAGATCGTCGACCCCAGGCCGTTCGCTGTCGGTTCGATCCGCGAGACGTTCGAGAAGTACCCGTCGGTCGGACCCGTGTTGCCCGCGATGGGATACGGTGACGAGCAGACCCATGAGCTTGAGGCGACCATTGCCGCGGCGCCGGTCGATGCGGTCATCGTCGCGACGCCAATCGACCTCAGTCATGTCGTAAGGATCGACAAACCCGTGTTTCGTGCGCAGTACGAGTTTGCAGAACACAGCGATCCCACGCTGGCCGGAATCATCATGGAATGGATCGACGGCCAGTAGCCCCGGCCGCCGGCTTCATCATTCTGTGGTCCGGAGCTTGACCCGCGCGTCGACGGCTATGGCCTCGTTCGACTTGGGCGGTACGATAAGAGGATTGATCTCGATCTCCGCAACGGCAGGGTACTCATCCATCAGCTGGCCCAGTCGACAGAGTGTCTCACGCACGCCGTCGAGTCCGCCACGGTAGAGGCTTCGGGGTCCAATGAGCTGCTTTCCACCGTACGTGGAGGAGAACATGTCGTCAAGATCCTCTTCCGACAGGGGCGCGAGGCCGAACACGACATCGTTCATTGATTCAACGTTGGTACCGCCCGTTCCGAACATGACCACGGGGCCGAACTGCGGATCCCGTACCGCACCGACCACCAGTTCGAGGCCTCCGGGTACCATCTTCTGCACGCAGATCTGACTTTGATTCTGCGGGATGCCGGCGGTCACGGTAGACAGGTCAGCAAATGCGCGCGAGACGTCGGTTTCGGATGCCAGATTCAGAGCCAGTCCGCCGACGTCCGACTTGTGCACCACGTGACGCGAGCTGATTTTCATGGCGACGGGCAGACCTTCTTCGAGCGCGATCCGTACGGCATCCTCGGACGAGTCGGCAGGACGCGTGCGTGCGATTGGTATGCCGGCCGCAGCAATGATCGCTGACGCAGTCGTGAGATCGAGGAAGCCTTCGTTCGATTTGTTGTCGTCCAGAATGGTCTCGATGCTTTTCGAATCGAGAGAACAATCGAGAATTCTCAGGTGGCCGTTGCTGAGGAACTCGGCACGCTTTGCTAGCACGCTCATGGCCGTGACGGCGCGTTCCGGGAAACGATATTCCGAGACGCCGGCGGCGCGGAATCGGCGGACTGCGTCGCGGATTCGTTCCTCGCCCATGGGAACGACGAGGACAGGTTTGTCACCCTGGCGAATGATCGGAATGATGGCCGATGCCACATCCTCTGCGGCGTACATGGGCGGTGGCGGCATGATAACCAGGACGCCATCCACTCCATCGTCCTGCATAATGATGCTCAGGCATTCCGCGTAGTCCCGGGGGCCGGCGGCTGCCAGCATGTCAACCGGATTTTGGGTGTTCGCCGCGGGATGAAGTCGTGCCTGCAACGCAGTGCGTGTCTTTTCGCTGAACACGGCCGGCAACAGTTCCTCCGCCGAAATGGCGTCCATGGCAGCGACAGCCGGACCTCCGGCATTCGTCAGGATGGCAACTCTTCGTCCTCGCGGCAGCGGAGAATTCGCGAGTGCGCGGGCCCATGCAAAGAGCTCTTCGGTGGTCTGCGCGCGGAGGATACCGTTTCGACGGAAGGCCGCCTCGTATACCGCGTCCTGGCCTGCCAGCGCGCCCGTGTGCGACGCAACGGCCCTGCCTCCGGCCTCGGAGCGACCCACTTTGAGAGCGATGATCGGCTTGTGGCGTGAGACACGCGATATCTCGCGTACGAATGCGCGACCATCCGAGACACCTTCCAGATAGACGGTAATGACGCGCGTATGTGGATCGGCTGCAACGAGTTCGAGCGCCTCCGACTCCGTGACGTCCACCTGGTTACCGAGGCTGATCAACGCGGACAGGCCGAAGCCCTGGCCGGTCGACCAGTCCACGACGGCGGCGCAGATCGCACCCGACTGCGACACGAATGCGACGCTCCCAGGCTTCATCTCGCGTGGCGAAAGGAACGTGGTATCGAGCGGGACATGGGTGTGGATCAGCCCAACGCAGTTGGGACCGATCAGACGGCATCCCCACTCTTGTGCGACCCTCAGGATTTCATGTTCCAGTTCGAGCCCTTCCTCGCCGACCTCCTTGAAACCACCCGAAGCGATGATGATCGACTTGATCCCTCTCCGGCCACAGTCGGCGATGGTCTCGGCGACGAACCTGGCGGGCACCAGCACGACGGCCAGGTCTACGGGATCGGGTACCGACTCTATGTCGGGGAACACGGGCCGACCGAGAATCTCGCCTCCCTTGGGATTTACAAGATGAATGCCTCCACCGTACTCACTGTTGATCAGGTTTCTGGTGAGGCCGAAGCCGAGTTTTTCCGGACTTGCCGTTGCGCCGATGACGGCGACACCCGTGGGGTTCAAGAAGGGTTTGAGTTCGGCGATGTCGGGATGAAGGTCGGTGGGGTCTGTGTGGGCGAATGCTTTATCCGTCATGTGGGTTGTCATGCCGGTACTTTTTCTCCGGCGATTTCTTTTGCAATGTCGAGAAGTTTGCGGCACGCGAGTTCGATTGTGGGGCGCGGCGCCGCGTAGGAAATCCTAAAATAGCCCGGCCTGCCGAAGTCTGTGCCTGGGACGACCAGAAGCAAGTGCTTTCGGGCCCGGTCAATGAAATCAACTTCTGCCTCGGGGGTTCTGACGAAGAAGTAAAACGTGCCGTCGGGGTCTGCGTACTCGAAGCCCCCGTCGTCCAGTGCCTGGCGAAGCAACTCGCGTTTCTCCCGGTAGTGTGAGATGTCGACTCGAGCGTCGACGGATTCCGCAATCACCTTCTGCATGAGGGCGGGCGCGTTGACAAATCCGAGGGATCGATTGCACATCGCCAGCGAGCCGATAAGAAGGCCCCAGTCGTCCGTCTGCAGCGACGGATTGATCGCCACGTAACCGATGCGTTCTCCCGAAATGCTGAAGGATTTTGACCAGGAATAGCACATGAAGCTGTTCCGATAGACCGATGCCGGCGACACGAATGCCTCATCGGTGTAGAGGATTTCGCGATACGGCTCGTCCGAGATCAGGAAGATCGGATGGCCTCGCCGTTCCGATTCGGCGGTCAGTAGCGCAGCCAGCTTCTCAAGAGATGATCGGGAATAGACTCTGCCGGACGGATTGTTCGGCGAATTGACCATGACGGCTCGCGTCTTGTCCGTAATGGCGCCGGCGATGCGGTCGATGTCGAGATCGAAGTGGTCGTCCGTATCTGCCAGGCGGACGACGCCGGCGTGGGCCTCGACGTAGAAGCGGTATTCAACGAAATACGGGGCTATGACGATAACTTCTTCACCGCGTGCGAGCAGCGTTGCCAGCACAATATTCAGGGCGCCCGCAGCCCCCGTCGTCATGATGATCTTGTCCCTGGTTATCCCGTCGAAGTATCGGTGCTGGTTGAGGTAGTCGGCGATGCGCCCCCGAACGTGCGGATAGCCGGCATTCGGCATGTAGGCGTGATGCCCTTTCAGGGCCGCGACTCTCTGCAGCGCTTCCAGGAATTCCGGCGGCGGGTCGAAGTCGGGATTGCCGATCGAAAGGTCGGCGACGGCGTCCGCTCCGTGTGAGGCCTTGAGGCGCAATCCTTCTTCAAACATGCGCCGAATGGCCGATCCTGAGGTAAAGTACCGGGCGATGTGTTCGGCAACGACCCTGTCTGTCATCGTACTGTGTTTTGAAGCTGAAAAAGTATCCAGATCGGTCCGGGGGAGGGTGCCGATCGGCTCAGGCGCAAGATATCGGCTGGGCGCCGTGTGATGCTGACAGGTTTCCCGACACCGACGTGCGAAGACAGACGGTATCGCGACGAGCGGTATTCCCTTACATCCGATGACGGGAAGGCAGGATATTTGCTGGAAGCGCTTTTTTGTACTCTCAGATAACGTTTTGGAACCGAATAGATGAGCACCTATGAGCACGAAAACAGCTAAGAGGGACCGCCCGAAGCCGTTTCTCTTCCCTCAATTCTGCAAAGCCTGTGGCCGGTGCATCGACGCGTGCCCCACAAATTGTATTGAGTTCAGCACCGAGATCGACCCCGCCACCGGACTGACCCCGGTAATCATTGATATCGATCGCTGCAATGGCTGCGGATTGTGCTTTGACGCCTGTCCGGAGCCTTTCGGGCTCATGCCGTCGCCCGGAAAGGATTTCGACCCCGGCGTCACAGACCCGGAAACGTGGTTCGGCCCGAAATCGACCACTGCGCCGAAGCCCGTCGCCATTCCGGATGGCAGCGTGCCCGTACCTGCCATGGAGACTATGGTGCTCAAGGGAACGCACGCGTCGGCAGTGGGGGCACTGCTGGCGGGATGCCGACATTTCTTCGGCTATCCGATAACGCCGTCAACAGAAGGCGCGGAACTGCTTGCGAAGGTCCTGCCCGGGCTCGGTGGCGTATTCGTTCAGGCGGTGAGCGAGGTGGCAGCGGTCAACATGATGTACGGGTGCGGCGGTGCAGGTCTTCGAACCATGACGTTCACGAGTTCACCAGGTTTTAGTCTGATGCTCGAGGGGATCTCCTACATGGTGGGAGCCGAGGTGCCGGCTGTTTTCGTCAACATCATGCGCGGGGGACCGGGACTCGGCAACATTGCACCCGAGCAATCCGACATCAAACTCGTGTGCCGTGGACTTGGTCACGGCAATACGCATGCGATCGTCCTGGCCCCGTCGTCTCCGCAGGAGATGCTGGACCTTACGATGCGTGCGTTCGACCTCGCGTTCAAGTATCGCAACCCGGTGATCATCGCCGGTGACGGGTATCTAGGTCAGATCACGGGCCGTGTGGATCTTCCGCCGCAAATGGTGAAGCCCGGCCTGCCCGAATGGGCCGTGCACGGTGACGAGGCTCATCGGGCCAATCTGATCAACTCGATTCGATTGGCGGAGCATGATCTGGAAAATCACAACATCTCGCTGAACGAGAAGTATCGGCAGATGACGGAGGCGGAACAGCTCTCCGATTCGTTCCTTTGCGAGGATGCGGAGTGGCTGGTTGTCGCGAGTAATACCCCGGCGCGTGTGGCAAAGGGAGCCGTCCGTTCGCTTCGCGACCGAGGCATCAAGGCCGGTCTGTTCCGGCCGGTCACGCTCTGGCCGTTTCCGATCAACGATCTCCTGCCGCACGCGAAGCGGGTGAAGGGAATCGTGATGGTGGAGGCGGGACCGGGTCAACTGGAAGACGAGATGAGGCTCGCACTGAGCTTCGCCGATCGTGATGGACCACCATTCATTGATCGGGTGCAGCGTTACGGCGGGGTACTTCCCCAACGTATGGAAATCGTAGAAAAGGTCATCGCTCTGGAGGCATCGAGAAATGGACAGCGTGTTTTATAAGCAGTTTGAACGCCACGGCGGCGGCGACGGCCTGAAAGCCCATGCAACGCACTACTGTCCGGGGTGCGGGCACGGACTCATCCACAAGTATGTTGCGGAAGCGATTGACGAACTGGGGGTTCAGGATCGCACCGTCGCGATCTCCCCGGTCGGTTGTTCGGTCTTCATGTACTACTACCTCGACGTGGGGAACAGCCAGGCCGCGCACGGTCGTGCTCCGGCCGTCGCACTCGGACACAAGTTCGCGAATCCGGAGTCGGTCGTGATCAGCTATCAAGGTGACGGCGATCTCGCATCCATCGGGCTGGCGGAGATCCTGCAGCTTGCCCAGATGGGCGTGCCGATCTCCGTCATCTTCGTGAACAACGCGATCTACGGGATGACGGGTGGCCAGATGGCACCGACCACCCTGATGGATCAGAAGACGACGACGACTCCGGGGGGCCGAGAGCGTGTGACGGGCCAGCCTCTGAAAGTCGCCGAGATGATCGCACAGCTCGAAGGTCCGATATACGTGGAGCGTGTGGCTCTTTTCAACAACAAGCAACGATTCCGTGCGCGCAAGGCCGTAAAGAAGGCGATACAGCTTCAGATCGAGAACCGCGGTCTCGGGTTTGTGGAGGTGCTGTCTGAATGTCCGACCCATCTCAAGATGACGCCGGAGGACGCGCAGACCTGGGTGGAAGAGAAAATGACCGAGGTATTTCCACTGGGCGTGAAGAAGGATGTCGAGGCCGAGCCGTGGTTCGATCCGGGCAAGCCCCTCTTTGAGGCGAAGGCGATCCTGGAGCAAATCGGCGCAACAGACGACCCGGTCGATCGCCATGGACGCGGATTTCCGGTGCACATCGATCCCGATGACGTGTCGGTGAAGTTCGCCGGTGCGGGAGGAGACGGTGCACAGACTCTGGCGAAGCTCACGTGCGTGACCGCAATCAATGAAGGACTCGACTCGACGTATATTCCGAGTTACGGTCCGGAGTCACGGGGCGGGACGTCCTATGCGGATGTTCACATTGCGCGCGAGGAAGTCCTCTCGCCGGCGGTTCCGGATCCGCACGTGCTGGTTGTGTTCAACGCACCGAGTCTGGAGAAATTTGCACCGACGGTCAGGAAGGGCGGGACGGTACTCTATGACGAGACCGTGATTTCGAAGGTACCGCAGCTCGACAACGACGTTCGAGTGATCGGCGTACCGTTCACGCAGATCGCGCACGATCTGGGCAAGACCAGGGTCAAGAACATTGTGGCCATGGGTGCCATGCAGGCGGCCACGGGATTGCTCGAGCGCGAGAGTTTGCTGGCGGCGCTGGAGCAGGCCATGCACGGCGATTGTGCGATGCTGGAGTTGAATCAGCACGCGTTTGCACTTGGAATGGAAGCCGTTGAAATGGTAGCCTGACCGCATGTCGTTCCGATCTTTTCTGCGCTCGATTCGGACCGCGGGGCGAGGTGTGCTCGTAGGCCTGCCGGAGGCTGCGACCGACAGCAATCCGTTTGAGCTGTTCGGCGTGTGGTTGGCGGCGGCCAGGGAGTCAGGGGTGATCGAGCCGACCGCCATGACACTGGCAACGGCAACGGCGGATGGTGCCCCTTCGGCGCGCATGGTTCTCCTCAAAGGCTTCGACGAGCGCGGGTTCGTGTTCTACACGAATTACGAGAGTCGAAAAGCGATCGAGATTTCGGAGAACGATCGTGTGTCGCTCGTCTTCTACTGGCCGGTGCTTCTGCGACAGGTCACGGTGGAGGGACAGGTGCAGAAGGTGAGTCGCGAAGAATCGGCGGCGTACTTCGCTACGCGGTCACGTGGCAGTCAGCTTGGCGCGTGGGCATCGCATCAGAGTCGTCCGCTCGGCAGTCGCGAGGAACTGGTCGCGCGCGTCGAGGAGATGAACGAGAGATTTCGGGATCGGGACGTGGAGCTCCCGCCTTTTTGGGGCGGTTATCGTGTTGTACCGCAGCGGATTCACTTCTGGCAGGGGCGTTCGGATCGACTGCACGACCGGATCATGTTCGAGGGGGATGGAGACGTGTGGGTGGGCACGAGGCTCAATCCGTAGACGGTGCTTCCTGGCACCTTTTGCGTCGCGTTTTGCCGTCAATACCATTCTCCAATTCCTCACGGCGCAAACCTCTCCTGTCGACGTTCTTGCGCAATCGTGACACGGTGGGTGCAATGAGATGTGCGTCGGCAGCAGGTCTGTGATCTGGAGGGTTGTCGCTCTCGTAGCGATATGCGGTTGTACTGACCCGTCCAAAAACGCTGTAGAAGGTTTCTGGGAAGGGACATTCCTGCCTGAGTCAGGGATGAATCTGACGCTGGCGTTTCAGTTCGAAGTTGATCCGGACAGCGAGCAATCGGGACGGGTCTTGCTCTGGGATGGAGAAGTTCAGATTCAGGACGATGAGCTTTCGGAAATACGACACGATGGGCCGCGTCTCGCGTTCAGGATTCCTGCAAAGGGGACGACATTTACCGGTGAGCTTGTCGCGGACGGTGAGCGCATAGCCGGCCGTTTCGGCTTTCCGGACGGGTCGCAGCATGAAGTCGATGTCGCACGAGTAGCCGGCCTTCGATACGCCCGCACGATGCCTTCGAGCGTCGAGGATGGACAATCTCTCGTACTCGAGATCAGTCGAGCAGAGGCGAAGGAGGACGTTCAATTTCTGATGTCCGTTATTGCGCGCGAACACCCGGCACCGTACCGTTTCGTTGCGGCGGACAGTTTGAAGGCGGCCGCGGATCGGATTGCCAAGAGTCTGCCGGCCACCGTGTCAACAGAGCTCTTCCTGCAAGCACTGCGACCGCTCATGGCTTCGGTCAGGTGCGTACACACTTCGATACGAGCTCCTGAGTCCCTGGAGGCAAAGACATCGGCGGAGTCGGGTCATTTGCCATTCGGTATCCGGATCTTTGGTGGTCGCACCCTGGTGACCGAAACGCGGGGTCATGATAAGGTCGACCTCGCATCCAGAGTAGTCTCCATCAATGGCACCGCCATAGATGAAGTTGTTCGGATCATGATTGCTTCGATTTCAGCCGATGGCTACTCAGACGCGTTCCCAATGCACGTGATCAACCGCGGTTTTGCCCGTGCTTACGCCGCGGCGTTCGGCCGGACCGATAGCTTTACGCTGGAGCTGGTACGGACGGACGGAACCATCTATGTCGCAAACGTAGACGGCACGCCCCTCTCGTCCGATTCAGAGACGGAGCCGCTCCGCCTGTCACTCAGCTTTCGTCAGGGCACTCGGATCGCCTATTTGAGAGTTCCAACATTCGGGCCTCCCGATCTGGCAGGCGCGATGTCGGCGCTTGACGGCTTCTTTGGGGACATCGTCGAAAGGGGCAGCGCTGCGCTCATCGTCGATCTTCGCGGCAACACCGGGGGGCATCCTCGGTTGGCTTCGCAGCTTTTGTCACACCTTGTCGCCGAGCCGTTCCGGTACTTCGTTGGCGACTCGACGGGCAGTGGCGACCTCGCGATTCTCTATCGCGAACAGACCCCAGCGAGCAACACGTTCACCAGGCAGGTGGTCGTCCTGATGGACGGGGCCGGGGTTTCAACGACCGGCCATTTTCTCGCACTCGCCAGGGTCTTGCGAGTCGCGACGCTCATCGGTGAGTCGGGCAGCTCGTTCTGGTCGAACGATAATAGCCACAGGGCTGTGCTCCCTGCCTCTAACCTTGAGGTCAACGTCCCAACGCACATCTTCTCAACCGTCTCCGA
>JABDKH010000330.1 GCA_013002345.1 Rhodothermales bacterium | reverse complement strand
CCTTGGTCGTGGTCCGCTTCTTCGCCGCCGGACGCGCCTTGGTCGTAGTCCGCGTCTTGGACGCCGGACGCGCCTTGGTCGTAGTCTTCTTCTTCGCCACCGGACGCGCCTTTGTCGCAGTCTTCTTCTTCGCCGCCGGACGCGCCTTGGTCGTAGTCCGCTTCTTGGACGCCGGACGCGCCTTGGTCGTAGTCCGCTTCTTCGACGCTGGACGCGCCTTTGACGCAGTCTTCTTCTTCGCTGCAGGACGCGCCTTCGTCGTAGCCCGCTTCTTCGCTGCAGGACGAGCCTTCGCAGTACTCCTCTTCTTTACCGCGGTTGACTTTTTGGCGGTGCGACTTGCCTTCCTGGTGGTCTTCTTGATAGCCATTGCAAACGTGTATTTAAGAAAAAATCTTCGTGTCTAGACTGCGATTCGGCGAACCCCAATTGTGATATGCTCGTCGTACACATCAAAGTCCATGACGAGGTCTCCGTCTGGATGGACAGCCTTTTGTAACTCAAGTGCAAGAGTCTCGTTCCGAATCCAGTCCACGTGCGCACTCACCGCCTCCGCCATGACCGGTGTTGCATCGTATGACACAACGATTCGGTCCGTAACTTGAAAATCAGCCTGTTTCCGCAGGTTTTGAATTCGATTGACGAGCTCTCTCGCCAGTCCTTCCTTCTCCAGTTCAGGATTCAGCTTTGTATCCAGTGCCACTGTCACGCCGTCTTCCGTGTCCACCAGCCAGCCTTCGATTCCCTCACTCGTTATTACGACGTCCTCAGACGTAAGACGCACGGATTCGCCATCGACGGAAATCACCGTTTCGCCTACCGACTGGAATTCCTCGATTGCCCCGTCATCCCATGAACGGACAGCATGATTGACCGCCTTCATGAGCTTGCCCAGTCTCTTTCCGAGGGCCTGAAAGTTTGGCTTCGCTGTGCGAGTCACCAGACCACTCGATGAAGACATGAGCTCAACCGTCTTGACGTTGACCTCTTCCAGGACGATTTGCTCCACGGCGCGGACATCCTGCACATCAACCCCGTGTCCCACTACGACGAGTATCTGTGACAACGGCTGCCGGACGTTTATTCCACTGGTGTTCCGGAGTGCAAGTACGACGGAACATATCGTGCGGGCTATCTGCATGCGGCGCTCAAGATCTGCATCGACCGCCTCTGGTCGCATCTCCGGAAACGCAGCAAGGTGAACCGACTCTACCGTGTGCTTTGCCGTACTGCGATTGAGACTCTGGTATAGCCACTCCCCGAAGAAAGGCGCAGTCGGACTCATCAACCTCGCCACCGTCACCAGGCACTCGAAGACTGTTTGATATGCGGCCAGCTTGTCCACACGATCCCCGTCGCTCTTCCAGAATCTTCTCCTGGACCGCCGAATGTGCCAGTTCGACAGCGAGTCAACGAATGACTCGATCGCTCTGGCTGAACGTGTGGGATTGTAGTCGTGGAGTGACTCGTCGACCTCAGCGATCAGGGAATTCAAGAGGCTGATGATCCATCGATCCAGTTCAGGTCGTTTCGCGATCGGTATCGTCGCCTCGTCAAACCGAAAACTGTCGATGTTCGCATACGTCGAAAAGAAGCCGTACACATTCTCCAACGTGCTGAAGAATTTCCGCAACGTTTCCTGCATGCCTCGCTCGGTGAACTTCAGGTTCTCCCACGGAGGACTGTTGCTCATCAGGTACCAGCGGGCTACGTCTGCACCATACGTGTTGATTACATCGAACGGATCGGTGGCGTTGCCCTTCGTCTTGGACATCTTCTCACCGGCCTCATCCAGGACGAGGCCGTTCACAACCACATTCCGATATGCGACGCTGTCCCGACAGATCGCAGAAATCGCATGCAACGTATAGAACCACCCCCGCGTCTGATCCACGCCTTCCGCAATGAAATCTGCTGGAAAGCTCTCTTCGAACGCTTCGTCGTTCTCAAACGGGTAATGCCACTGGGCGAACGGCATCGCGCCCGAATCGAACCAGACATCGATCAGATCTTCCACCCTTCGCATCGTCCCGCCATCAGGTGACGGCCATGTGAACTGGTCGACATACGGCCGATGAAGGTCGAGGTCCTCGTCGGCAGGGAGTTGGTCACCACACTTCTTGCGGAGGGCGTCGATCGACCCGATGACCTCAATGTAGTCGGACCCCTCTGCATCGGACTGCCAGATCGGGAGAGGTGTACCCCAGAAGCGTCGGCGGCTTAGCGCCCAGTCCACATTGTTCTCCAACCACTCCCCAAATCTTCCATCACCAATGCCTTGCGGGTGCCAGTTAATCTGATTGTTTAACTCAACCATCCGGTCCTTGATGGCCGTCGTCCGCACAAACCAGCTGTCGACCGGGTAGCTCATGAGGGGCGTACCCTTTCGCCAGTCGTGTGGATAGTTGTGCACGAACGTCTCGTGCCGGTACATCAGCCCGCGCGACTTCAGGTCGCGCACGATCGTCTTATCCGCATCCTTGAACCATTGCCCTGCCACGAGTGTAGCGACCTGCAGAAATCGCCCGTCACCGGCAATCGGATTCACGAGGGGAAGGTTCTCGCGCTGAGCCGTCTCGAAGTCCTCTGCGCCGAACGCAGGAGCCGTATGCACAATTCCGGTACCGTCCTCCGTCGA
>JABDKH010000329.1 GCA_013002345.1 Rhodothermales bacterium | reverse complement strand
GAGGAGTTGACGTACGATTATCAGCTGGAGCGCGGCGAAGAGTCGGCTGACACGTGGACGACACAGTACCCGTGCCGGTGCGGTGCCTCGAATTGCCGGGGTACGTTGATTGATACGGCAGCCCAGGAGGTGGGCGCGTAGTCAGTGAGCTCCGAGTACCAACGAGGTCAGTAATGAATCGAGTCCCAATTCTCCTCCTGCTGCTGTTCGTGTCGGCGTGTAACGCGCCGGAGCAGCCTGCCGACGCCAGAACTGAACTACTGGATGTGGCAAACACCGCCTCGACAGTCACGCCCGTGCAACTCGCTGTCATGCAGGCGATAGCAGATATCGATGCGATGCGATCCAATCTTGCTGGAGGAATCAGCGAGATGGAGGAGGTGGAGCAGGAGACGTTCGCGCAGGTCTGCAAACCGGTCGGAATGCGGCTGAAGCAGACGGCGCAGGAGAACGGATGGGTCATGCGGCAGCTTGCCGTGAAGTATCGCAATCCAGCTCATGCCCCGGACCCACAGGCGGCAGGGCTGTTTGCGCGATTCGAATCGGAGTCGTCCCTGGACAGTCTGTGGCTTCGATCCGAACACGCGGGCGTCCCCGGCCTGCGCTACCTGCGTCGCATCACGGTGGAGCCGGCCTGTCTTGCCTGCCACGGTGCGAAAGACGCACGGCCCGACTTCATCAAGGAGAAGTATCCGGAAGATCGAGCGTTCGGTTTCGAGGCAGGAGATCTGAGAGGTATGTACTCCGTCTTCATTCCGGACACCTTCAGCAGTGCGGATTCAGTTGCGAACTAGGTAGCGCTGACGGACCTTTGGTGTCACGTAGAGGTTCCACGTTCGGGCCGTGACATCACATGCTCAGGATGACTACACGATGCGGTGGTTTACGTCGGTGGACGGCACTCCTGATCGTCCCGTCGTTTCTGACGCTATCGTGCTCGTCCGGCATCGCACAAACGACCATCGAGAAATGGCCGGACGGCCATCGTGCCGCGGTCTCTGTCACGTACGATGGGGGAACGATCAACCAGTTCAAGGTTGCTCGGCCGATCATGAATGATCTCGGTCTCCCCGCCACGTTCTTCATCGTCACCGGCGACATCGGAGGTTCGCAATATCAACGCACGTTCATTGGAAGGCCGGTGTCGGAGGTTGCAGCGGAGGTCGTAGATGGAATCCCCACGACCACCGAGAACTTCTTCGAGCGCGCCGGTGCCGTGCGCATGCTTCCGTTCCGGGAGGCCGTCGACTTCCACACTCGAGCCGGCGACCTGTTCGAACTGGGCAAGATTCCCGAGGCGTACGCGATGATCGAGGACGGATTCAAGCAGGCCGCACGCGGTCTCTTGACGCCTGTGCTGCCTGGTGGGGGCCAGGTCAACGCCGACGTTGAAGCGACGTGGGAAGATCTTCGTGTGTACGCGTCGGAGGGTCACGAATTTGCGAGTCATTCCGTGTCTCATGCACAGCATGCGATTCTCGACGATCCGAATATGTTGTACGAGCTTGAGAAGAGCCGCGAAGAAATCCTCCGGTTCCTCGGGCCGGAGCACACGTTCTCTGTGGAGGTACCGTACGGGACGGAAAACGACCGCGTGATGTCGAAGATGCTGGCGCTATACCCGGCTTCCCGGAATCGGATGCCGGACGACTTCCTCGACGAGATCAACAGGTGGAATAGTGCGGATCCGGTCGCATCACAGAGAGAGTACGTACAATGGCAGCGCGGCCCGAAGTCGGCGACTCCAGTTGAGGAAATGCAATCCTGGATCGACACGATTGTCACCCGCGACAATATCTGGCTCGTCCTCGTCTTTCACGGTGTGGAGGGGATCGGCTGGGAGCCGAAGACGGCCGCGGATTTGGAGGCGTACTTTGAGTATATCGCCGAGCAGGAAGACGTGTGGGTTGCCACGTTTCGGGATGTGACTCGATACATGAGACAGCGGATGTCCGCCGAGGTCTCATCGGAATTTGACGGTGCCTCTCTGCGTGTTCATCTGGTCCACCCACTCGATCCTGCCGTCTACGATTATCCGCTAACACTGAGGACACCTGTCCCGGACGCCTGGACGTCCGTCGAAGTGTCTCAGGGTAATCGCACACAGGCTGTTTCGGTCTCGCACGATGGGGCGGGGCCGCACGTGCAGTACGAAGCTTTCCCGAACGAGGGGACCATCGTATTGTGGCCGATAGGAGAGTGACCCCATCGTCGCGAACGTCGGGCTCGGGAAAGCCGGGTACCGAGCCTACAGGGCTAGCCGTTGTCCGATCAGCGTTGCCGCATCAGCTCCCGACCAAACAACTCGACGCGATCCGCCGGACCGTCGCCATCGAAAGCAAAGGTGGCTACGGCTCCGCTCCCGAAGAGCGAGAACCGCAGTTGGTGGCTATCTGCATCGAACACTGTAGTCGGGCCTTCAAGAACACCCCAATGCATGCGAAGTGTGTCGCGGACATGCTCAAACCGCACGGAGCCGAGAGCGTCGTCCGCATAGGTGCCCGCGTAGTCCGAGAGCGGGCGGGGATAAGGGTTCAGACGCGACTGCTGAACAGCTTCGAAACGTGCTACCTGCTCGGGAACCTCGGCCACCTGGGAACGCACTTCTTCAAGTCGAGTCTGTGCCAGCGAGTCAGCGTCAGGACGGTCCATCATTACGTCGTAGACATATGCCGCAATGATGTCGGTCAAAGCCGATCCGCCGGGGCCATTTACCTGCGCCACAACGCCGAGGCGCTGATCTGGCAAGAACGATAGATGTGAGCGCGTACGGCTGTAACCACCGAATCTGCTCACCATGGGTTCATCACCGTACGAACCAACGTCCCAGCCCATGCCCCACCCGTCGCGCTGGAAGAAGGCGAACTGCCGGTCGTGTGTACTCAGGATCTCGTGAGACAGAGCTACGGCCTTCTCCGGGAAGACTTGACGACCATCGATACGCCCGCCATCCATCTGGACGACGGTCCATCGCGTCAGGGATTCTATGCTGCCCAGATGACCACCGGCCGCATTCATGGTGATGTCCCGCTTGACGAAAGGGATGGTATAGTACGTCCCGTCGATACGCGCGCGGTGAGGCTTGGCTATTCGTGCGCTGTCAAGACTAGAGACATTAGAATACAATTCGCCCATCCCTGCGGGGTTGTACACTTCATGTTCGAGGAAAGTCTTCCAACCCTCAGGTCGCACGGCATCGATGACCATACTCGCCACGTTATATCCGAGGTTGCTGTACCGGAGCTCGCGACTCCCTACTTCGTTGAACTGAAGCAAGCGACCGTACTCGCTCTCGGGAAAGGCCCCGGTGAAGGCCGCGGAGATGACCAGCGCCCCATTTCCCATACCGTGCGTGTGTCCCAGGAAGTCGCCCACAGTCAGACTGTCGGGGTCGACGCCTTCGGGCCACTCGGCGTTTGGGAGATATGTGGTGATCGGTGCCGCAACGTCGATCTCTCCCGATGTTGCGAGTAGAGCGATGCCAAATCCAGTGAACGACTTCGACGTCGACGCGACGTACCAGAGTGTTTCGCCGGTGGCCGGTATTCCAGCCGAGATGTCGGCCATCCCCAGATTGGACACGTACTCGACGCGCCCGTCTACGGCCACTCCAACGCCTAGTCCTGCGCTCGCTCCGACCTCGTAAGCTGTGTGGACAAACCGGTCAATTCGCTCGAGGCTCTCGTCGAGGCCCGCGCGCCGCGGAGTGGCCTGGCAACTGCATAGTATGAGAAGCGCGAACGTTAGCAGTGGTCTCATTGTGCTTCAGGAGAGAGTAGAAACAGAAACGTACGGCGCGAATGTACCAAAGTTGTACGCCCGGTGAGAGCTGGTGACGGGCTGGCCGATGCGCGGGAGGGACACAAGCGTCACGATGCCTGGAATGCCGAGGACGGTATACCGAATGGGTGTCGGTCGCAAATGAGCCCTGGAGCCTGCCTACGTCTGATGCCCACATTCTTGAAGTCACGGCCTGATCCAGGGCACGACAGGTGGGAAAGGCTCGAACCAGGCCGGAGGGCCACACCGTTCCCCAATTCCATTACGTTAGCGAAAATCTGCGAGGGTGATCGGACTCATCGTCCGGTGGGCGATGCAGTGCCGGAGCGGATCAGGCGTTCACTTCAAACGCGAGAAGCGTAATGTCGTCCTGCGGGCTGCTGTCTCCGCACCACTTCGTCACTCTCGTGATGAGTGAGTTGACGCTGTCTTCAAGTGGTACCCGTCGCGTTGCGCGCAGGTTGTTGGTGAAGCGGTCCTGGCCGAAGTACCCGCCTTCCTCGCTCTCAGCCTCCATGATTCCGTCGGTATACAGGACGACACGGTCACCCGCTCCAAGATCAATCAGGCCTTCCTCAAAGTTCGGTTCCGGAAGGATGCCGATGGGTGGTCCGGACGTTTCGCAAATCAAAGGAGCGCCGTCTTTCGGCACGACGATCGGCGGAGGGTGTCCCGCTGCGACGTATTGAAAAGTAGACTTCTTGATGTCGAGGAGGCCGTAGACCAGCGTAAAGTATTGACTTGTTCGCTCGTCAAACGGAAAGTGCGTGTTGAGTCTGGACGCCACCTGGACAGGTGTCGACGGTCGCGTGCCCTTTGAGTCCTCGAACACCATGGATCGACCCGGAACGGGGGAGAGCATTCGGCTGACGGCTACCGATAGAAGCGACGCGCCCACTCCGTGGCCGCTGACGTCGAGGACGTACAGCGCCACCAGATCCGGTGCGACAGGAAACACGCTCAAGATGTCGCCGGCAAGTTCCTGGCATGGCCGGAAAGCCCACGAGACTTTCAGACCAGGTATCTCGGGCGGTTTTTCCGGCAACAGGGCGCGCTGGATCTTCGCAGCCGCCTCGAGGTCCTGCCGCATGTGAGCGTTCGCCGACTCGAGCTCTTTCTTCGCCTTCTGCAGCTCGTCCTCGGCCTCCTTCTGGGCTGTAATGTCGGACTGTATGCCGATGTGATTCGTCACGACTCCTGACGCGTCGCGGACCGGCGTAACAGAGAGTCGATTCCAGAATGGCGCCCCGTCCTTTCGGTAGTTGAGTATCTGAACCGTGCACGCCGTGTCGGTGCGGATCGCCTCTCGAATTACGTCGACGGTTTCCGCGGCCGTGTCCGGTCCCTGCAGGAATCGGCAGTTGCGCCCGATGACGTCGGCTACCGAGTAACCGGTGAGTCGCTCGAAGCCCTCATTCGCGTAGATGAGCGGGTTGTCGGGCAGGCGAGGGTCGGAAATGGTGATGCCTTCGGCAGCTGCTGAGAGAGCCCGATCCTTGAGCAGTAACTGCTCCTCGTATTTTTTGGTATTGAGAGACTTGCCTGGCGTATCTGCTGCGGACTTCATGGCGTGAAGTGTTTCGTGACGTGTCGCGCATCCGAGACGGTCACAGTGTGGCCACCGGTTCACCAGAAGCTACGCCGGACTAAGACAACAAAACGCCCCGAGAGAACCAGCCTTCTCGCTGTCCTACGGGGCGTTCCTGCGAGAGCCAATGAGCGGACTCGAACCGCTGACCTGCTCATTACGAGTGAGCTGCTCTACCAGCTGAGCTACATTGGCGCGCTCTCCTGCCAAGGGGAGGCCAAAACTACAGCGCTTGTCACGCGCGATCAAGGCGGCGGATCCCGCGCCACGGAAACCTCACAGAGTGACCCCCGATAGCAATTTGCCGCGGGACGGTGCCGTTTACTGCGGTGAACGACGCTTCGTATACTCAGCGAAAGGTGATCCAGCTCTACAACATATCCAAGTCGTACGACGGCCACACCGCGCTCGCGGACGTGTCTCTCGATTTCCTGGAGCACCGCACCACCGCGGTCATCGGTCCGTCCGGTTGCGGAAAGTCGACCCTGCTGCGCGTGATCATTGGACTCGTGACACCGGATACAGGCAAGGTGAATGTCTTTGACCGCAATCTGTCGACCGACACTCTCATCGACACGCGACGCCGTATCGGATATGTGATCCAGGACGGCGGACTCTTTCCGCATCTTACCGCGCGGGAAAACGTGGAGATGATGGCTCGCCATCTGCAGTGGAGCGACGCAGATATCGGTGACCGCATTCACTCGCTGGCTCTTCTTGTACGACTTCCGGAGGACCGCCTCGACCTGTTTCCGGTCGAGCTCTCCGGCGGGCAGCGCCAGCGCGTGGGGCTGATGCGCTCGCTGATGCTCGATCCATCCTTGCTGCTGCTGGACGAACCACTCGGGGCACTGGATCCCATGATCCGGGCTGAACTGCAGACTGAGCTTCGTGACATCTTCGGTTCACTGAAGAAGACGGTTGTGCTGGTAACACATGACCTTTCCGAGGCCGCTTTCCTTGCGGATCGGATCGTTCTCATGCGGAACGGACAGGTCGTTCAATCGGGACAGATCGAAGACCTGCTCGAGCGCCCGGCGGTTTCTTTCGTCAGTGATTTCGTCAACGCGCAGCGACGCCACATCGGTGAAGCGGGAGCGGGCGCACCATGATCTTCCCGGTACTCATAAGGTTTGGTCTGCTGTCGCTCGTGATCCTGCAGCTCTCGTGCTCCGGAGATTCAATGGCAACATCCGACGAACCAGTCGTGGTGGGCTCCAAGACCTTCACGGAGTCGGTGATTCTCGGTGAGCTGGTGGTCGGCCTGCTTGAATCGGCGGGGATTTCAGCGGAACACCGCCGCGCTCTGGGTGGCACGCGGTTTCTGTGGAACGGGTTGCTGTCGGGAGAGATCGACGTTTACCCGGACTACTCAGGTACCATACTTCAGGAGATTCTCGCCGGGGACGATTTCGCTGACCTCGCGGCCGCCGCGTCATATCTGGACTCGGCGGGAGTCGAGGTTTCGCCGTCACTCGGGTTCAACAATACGTACGCAATCGGGATGACGTCGGTCAGAGCCGACGAGCTGGGTATCAAGAAGATCTCCGACCTCGCGCAGTATCCCGATCTGGCACTCGGCTTCAGCAATGAGTTCATGGATCGGAGTGATGGTTGGCCTGCACTCCGTGATCGTTACCGGCTTCCCCATGGCGCGGTGCAGGGTGTCGATCACGATCTGGCATATCGCGGTCTCGATGCCGGCTCGATTGACGTGATGGACCTGTACTCGACGGACGCCGAGATCGCATACTACAAGTTGCGGGTGCTTAAGGACGACCTGTCTCACTTTCCGAAGTACGACGCCGTGCTGCTGTATCGCGAGGATCTGCAGCGACGAATACCGAAAGCAGCGCCCGTGATGAAGCTGCTCAACGGAGCCATCAGCGAAGTGACGATGGCTGATCTTAATCGGCGCGTCAAGATCGGTGGCGAATCGGAGGCAGAGGTCGCCAGAGATTTCCTCCGGAGTCGCCTGTCTGTAGATGTGGTCGATCAAGTGGCTGCGCCGACCAGGTTGGGACGTGTCTGGGATCGAACGGTTGAGCATTTGATCCTGGTTGGGATCTCTCTAGGCTTCGCGATTCTCGTAGCGATCCCTCTCGGCGTGCTTGCAGCACGTCGTCGTCGACTCGGACAGGTGATACTTGGGACGGTTGGTGTCATCTACACGATTCCGTCGCTCGCGTTACTGGTGTTCATGATTCCCCTGATCGGGATAGGAGGACCGCCGGCCGTGGTGGCGCTCTTTCTGTACAGTCTCCTGCCGATCGTCCGCAATACGTACACCGGCCTGACCGATATTCCCGTGCCGCTGACCGAATCTGCGGTCGCGCTGGGTCTGGAGCCATTCGCGCGTCTGCGTCTCATAGAACTGCCGCTTGCGTCGCGATCGATCCTGGGAGGCATCAAGACATCGGCCGTCATCAACATCGGAACGGCCACGCTGGGTGCCTTGATCGGCGCTGGTGGCTACGGTCAGCCGATTCTCACTGGAATTCGTCTGGATGACATCGGGCTGATCCTGGAGGGAGCCGTTCCGGCGGCACTATTGGCGTTGGTGGCTCAGGGCATGTTTGATCTGGTCGAGCGTCTCGCTGTGCCGAGGGGACTGAGAATGGGCGAATCCCGGTAGCTTGCTAGAGTTCTGCGGCGCCCGAGATTCGTCGTTCTGCGCACAGATGACGGGCGTTCTCCCGGGCGGCCAGTGC
>JABDKH010000328.1 GCA_013002345.1 Rhodothermales bacterium | reverse complement strand
CGACCCGAACTTCGCAGTCAGATCGCAGCTGACTTCGTTGGACTTGTTCCGGACGACTTTCGGAAGTTCGTGGACGGGGCAGGCCTTTCGGACGTGGTAAACTATCTGGGATACGAATCGCATTCTGGCATCGTCAAACGGATGAGCGAAGCTGACGTGCTGTGGCTAACGATAGGAAAGCGTCCCGGGGCCGACGGTATCTCTACCGGGAAGTTGTACGAGTACTTCGGGGCACGACGTCCCGTGCTTGGTCTCGTACCCGACGGTGTAGCGCGGGAAGACCTGATTCGATATGGTGCGGCTGAGATTGCAGACCCGGAAGACATTCAGGATATTTCTCGAGCCATCGCTTCCATGTTTGACCGGGTATCGGCCGGCAGTATGGCGGCTCCCGACGATGCGTTCGTCCGCCTCTTCGACCGCCGTCGACTTGCGGGCGACCTCGCAGCCATGCTCAACGATGCGGTAGATCCCGAGTCGCAATCATGATCCGGGGCGGAGTGCGTACACATATCACGAGTTTCTACGGCCTGGCGCCAGTATCTGGCTTGCGAGTCTTGTGGCTGTTGGGCCTGGTCCTCGCCATGGTCCTTCTGGTTCCGGCAGCGCGGGGACAGGCGGAGATGATCGTGCGCGTTGAGGAGGAGTCACGCCTTCTGAGGACGCTGGAGTCCACAGCCAAAACCGGTGTAGATCCTGGCGACGAGACGCTGGCATCCGTCCGACGGGTGCGGCGTCTGTTCGATCTTTCACTTGCGATGGGGAAGAGCGGGCAGCAGCCCTTTCCGGTCTATCTCGTCGATCTTCCTGATTCATCGTCGCTGGATGCGGCAATGATCGCTTGGGGCCGCCGTTCAGACGTGCGATACGTGCAGCACAACCACACGTACTCCGTCGACGCGGCTGACGATGCACCGGATCCTCTCGCCGACAGTCTTGATCACTTTGCCGTAGTCGGTGTGGCAGAGGCGTGGAAACTCACAACAGGATCGCCCGACGTTACCGTTGGACTCGTTGACACCGGCGTATCCTTCGATCATCCAGATCTCCTGGGGCAGTTCGCGGTCAGGATCGGCGAGGACATTGACGGAGACGGGCGATTGACGGCCGCGGACCTCAACGGCCTCGATGACGACGGAAACGGCTATGTGGACGACGTTTCCGGATATGATTTTGTCGATCGGCCTCAGACGGTGGATCCAGGTGACTTCCACGACCCCGACCCGGTGGCGGAGGATGACGGCTCGGGGCACGGGACCAACGTCGCCGGGATCGTCGGAGCGGCGAACTCTAACGGAGTCGGAATCTCCGGTCTGGCACCGGGCGTACGGCTCGTGCCACTTCGCGCGTTCGGGCGCGACGGGCGCGGCGATGACGACGACATAGCCCGGGCCGTCGTCTACGCGGCGGAAAACCAGGTCAGCGTCCTGAACCTGTCGTTCGGAGATATCCATGTTTCTCCACTGATGCAGGACGCCATTCGATATGCCGTGGAACGAGGCGTGGTGGTCGTGGCCTCGGCGGGGAATGTGGGTGGAGACAAGCCGCACTATCCGTCCGACTACCCGGAGGTTCTGTCCGTTGCATGGCTTTCCGCAGATGGCTCAAGCCTGTCGTCACGCGGGTCTGCCGGCGTCGGCGTCGACATCGGAGCGCCCGGTTCTTCCATCTTCACGACCGTCAGTCCGGATGGCGCGGGCGGAGAAAATGTGCAACCAGAAGACTACTACGGCCGCCGAAGCGGTTCGTCTATGGCTGCTCCGATGGTGGCCGCCGCGGCGGCACTCATACGGTCGATGGATCCGAGCTTGAGTCCCGCATCAATCCGGTCTTCGCTTGCAGCGAGCGCCACCGACTTAAGCGAAGAAGGCTGGGATCACGGAACCGGTGCCGGTCTCCTCAACGTCGGTCGTGCCCTGCTGCGCTCGCTGCCGGGACGAGTCGAAATCACAGATCCCGAAATGAATGCAGGTATTGTTGACGGACCTGTGCTTGTTCGTGGAACCGCAGTCGATCCGTCCTTCCGGTCCTACCAGTTGTCGTATGCAGCGGGTGATGACGATCTCAGTGCCAGCGATTTCAACATGATCGGGATCGCACAGTCACAGCAGATCTGGAACGGCTTACTTGGGCAGTGGGATATTTCCGGACTGGTCGACGGCCTGTATACCCTGAGACTTTCTGTCGAACTCCGCACAGGCGCGTTCATTGAAGAGCGTCGCCGCGTGTTCGTCGATCGAACAGCCCCTGTCGCTACCGTTAGTCAGCTCGGTGCGGGTCTTGTGGGCGGTCGCCACGGGATCATTGCCGACATTGCTACCGATGATCTGACGGACGTCGTGATGACCGTCAGCCTTGGAGGAGTCGAGTATCGCACGTTCTCGGACAGGACTGCTCGCAGGCATGGACTATACTGGGCAGAACAAACCAAGGAAGGTGGCGATGCGCTGGTCACGGTCACATCCCGGAATGCGGCCGGCCTGGAGGCCGACACAGTGTTAGGTATAATCGTTCCACGACACAGCGCTAACAGCAGTCTGCTGAACGTTTCGGATCGAACAGGGCCGGACGGCTTCCTGCTCGAAGCCCTTACGGATTTCGACGGAGACGGACTTCGTGAGGTTACGCTGAATCGCTATGAGGACGGATGGATCGGTGACACCGTCGCCGTGCTGGAGTGGGGAGGCAGTTCCTTTCGACGGGCGTCGTCGCTGCTTGCCGGCGTAATACCGCGGGACATTGGCGACAGCGACGGAGACGGGCTGCTGGAACTGCTGACGCAGGTCGGCCCGGCCACACTCCTCATCGAACAGAGTCCGGCCGGCTATCCGCAAAATCTAATCTTTGCCGACACATCCGGGCTATCGGGAAATCAGAACGATGCTTTGTGGGGCGCTCGGCTAACCGACATGGATTCCGATGGCCGGGTCGAGATCATCGGTCACAACACCCGCGAATGGCGGATGCTGGAGTGGTCTGGGACATCATTTGAAGAGGTCGCACGAGTGTCTGACCCGACCGGCGTAGCCGACTCTGAACTGGGGGAAAACACCTTCGAGCAGCCTTATGCAGTTATAGGGGACTTCGACGGGGACGGCCATCAGGAGATGTTGACCGGCGACAGCGATGGTGACTGGATCATTTACGAATCATCCTCCGACAACATGTTGGAGGCGGTATGGTCTTACGAGACGAATCGCTACGATGCCGGCAGTCGCCTGGCGGTCGGAGATTTAAATGGAGATGGCAGGTCGGAGCTCATTGTTTACAATCACAACTGGCTGACGACCACGACCGACGGCGAACGCGAGCCTGATATGGGCCGCTACAGTGTGTTCACGAATGTGGGCGATAATTCCTTCGACCTCGCAGCCGTCATTCCGGTATCCGGTGAGATCACGAGGCACGGGTCTCTGGCCACGACCGACATCGACGCGGATGGAGTTGACGACCTTGTCATCGTCAATCCTCCGGACCTTTATGTTCTTACGTTCGATGCAGCGCTGAACCCGACTATGATCTTCCATGCGGGGCTCGACGATCCACCGGGCTTCAAAGGATTTCGAAGTACCCGGATTGTGGTTGGCGATATCGATTCGGACGGCCTGAACGATATTGTATTGGCGGACGCAGAGGTGGGACTGCGTGTCGTGTCGCAGAACGCCACGACACGCTCGTTGCCGGTGCCTGCCTGGGTCAGTGCGATAGCCATCGACGATTCCGCAGTGCGACTCACCTGGCTGTCCACGGGCGCCGATTCCGTCCACGTATACCGCGCTACGGCCGGAGAGGAATTCCAGCGTGTGGCGACGACGTCTGACGGCCCCGCCGTTGATTCGGTCTCGGTCCGTAGCGAGTACATGGTCCGCGGCTGGTATGCTGGAAACGGGGGACCACTGTCGCGGATAGTGAAAGTCCGACCTCACGTGCCGGCGACGGTGTCATCCCTGCTAAGACGCAGCCGCAGTCGTGTCGAAATCGCGTATACGGAGCCACTCGATCCTGCAATCAGAGCTGAGCAGTTCCTTCTGGTCCGGGGAGGTCGCGCATCCTCGCTCCTTCAGGGAAAAGGAGGCCAGTCAGTTCTCCTCGACTTTCCCGACGCCGTCACATCGGCGGATACCCTGCGATGGCAAAACCTTGCGGACGCGGAAGGTACTCCCGTACAACAGACTGCGGTTGTTGTACCCTCGTTTGAAGAGTCGGATCGTTCGCTCATCGTCCAATCCTGGAGCCTGCCGTCGTCCAGCGCTATCTCAATAGTATTCAGCGCTCCATTGGATCCGTCACACGCGCGTGATGTCCAGAGTTACCGTGTCTCGCCGAATGGAACGGTGAGCACCGCAGTGTTCGACGAATCGCGTCCCAGCGAGGTGCTGGTGGAGTTCGAGGGTGTTGCGGTCGGTGCGACGGGTCTCGAAAGCTCGCTGACTGTGCTCTCGATGATGTCAGTGGACGGCAGGTGGTTGGCGCCCGAAGGAGCGACCATTCAACTCTCCGGCCCGTCGGCCAATCTGGCCGATGTATTCGTGTTTCCAAATCCGTACAGGCAGTCGACCGGCTCGGGGAGGCTGGTTGTGGCCGGCCTTCCGTCACGCGCGACGATCGATATCTACAGTCCCGAAGGGGTCCTGGTGCGGCAGATAGAGGAGTCCGACGGCAACGGAGGGGCAGTTTGGGACCTCAGGGACTCCTCCGGAAGCATCGTACCCTCAGGGATCTACCTGATGCTTGTGCGTTCGGAAGGTCTCGGATCGGTCTTGAAAAAGGCGGCAGTAATCCAGTAACTTGAAGTGCGCACGTCGAAAGTGGCGCAGGCCAGTCATTCGACTCATCATCGTTCTTCTCCTCCGACCCCCACCTCATTGAGCACGGACCAGCGCCCGACGACACTCCGCATGGTACTCGCGAGTGAACACGCGAATGTGGAGCAGGCTGTCGAACAGGCTGAGACCTTCTTCTCGGCGCATGTTGAGGACGATGATGTCGTTTACAACCTCGTACTGCTCACCTCCGAAGCTGTTACGAACGGCATGGAGCATGGTAATCAGTTCGATCCTGAGAAGAACGTCACGCTCGAGTTCCGAGTGAGCGGGACTGCCATTGAGATCGTCGTTGAGGACGAAGGGCCGGGATTCGAGCGGGGTTTCGTTCCGGATCCCCTGAGGGAAGACCACCTGTTCGCGTCTGGTGGACGCGGGCTGTTTCTACTGGAATCTCTGGCGGACGAGGTCAAGTATGAAGACGGTGGCCGTCGGATCCGGGTGACCTTCAAGCGCTAAAGCCTTGACCCGGAATGCAGGATCGTGCCGGCGGTCTCTTTGGATGGCTGCTGATCGGCATTTTCGCCGTAATCGTGGCAGCATGTGCATTCCTCGCGGAGCGATCAGGGCTGATGTATGGCTTCGTCGCAGCCATTCTGGTTTCCGGCGCACTCTTGTATGTCATACACGCCAGGTGTGCGGTCGATTGGCGTACCGTCCTTGCCGTGGCCGTGGCACTTCGGGTGGCCGTGTTCTGGCTGCAGCCCGGGTTATCTGACGACGCATTCAGGTACGTGTGGGACGGACAGATACAACACGAGGGAGTCAATCCGTACTCTCACCGACCATCCGACTCCGAACTTTCCCACCTGTCAGACACAGAATTGTACGATCTGGTCAATTCCAGGGACTATTTCTCGGTATACCCACCGCTTTCGCAACTCGTATTTCGAGTCGGATCTGGCGATACCTTAACCAACTGGCGTATAGGGTATTATGGAATTAAGTTAATAGTATTGTTCATTGAACTGGCAGGATTGATTGCTCTTGTGTGGTTGGTAGCGCCGGGTAGGGCGATTCTGTATGCCTGGAATCCCGTCGTGATTATCGAAGTTGCCGGGCAGGGCCACACGGAGGGCATGGTGTCAGGACTACTGCTCGTTGCATTCCTGATGGTGCGGCGCTCTCGTCACGGAGGAGCCGCAGTCGCCGTCTCTGCCGCAGGAATGGTAAAACTCGTTCCGTTCTTCCTCCTGCCGCTGTTCTGGCGACGCGGCCGTTGGATTGCCCTGGTAGCCAGCGTGGTAACGGGGCTGCTGCTGGCTTTGCCTTATGCGGCTCCTCGGGTAATACCGAACGTACTGGAGTCGCTGAACCTGTACGTTCGGTACTTCGAGTTTAACGCAGGGCCATATTTCGCTGTGAAGTCGTTGTTGCAGGCCACTACGGGTCACGATCTCAGCAAAGCGCTCGGACCCGTATTCCGATGGCTCTTCTTCCTGTCCCTGCCGGTCATCTACTACCTGGATCGAAGGCGGAACGACAGCCTTGAACGTCCCATCATGGCGATTCTTAGCTGTTTTCTGCTGCTGTCGACAACGATTCACCCGTGGTACGTCGTGCCGCTTCTGGCCGTCTTCGTTCTGGAGAACCGGCTACGGTGGCACTGGTACTGGTTTGGCCTGCTCAGCATGGGCACGTACGTCCTGTATGTTGGTGGCCCATACTGGAGTGTCGTGATTCTCGCATGGACAGCATGGGCCGTGCTGGCGGCAGCATACCATTTTGACACTGTGCTTCAATGGGTCCAGAGGCGCCGTGGAGCTCGAAAGTTTCGTGCCGTTGAGGACTGGATCGATCGCAGTCGGTCGCGAGACATTCTCGACCTGGGAGCGGGTGAGGGCTACGTCGGCCTCGAAGCCAGCAGACGAGGCGCCGGCACTGTTATACTGGCCGACGTCGTGCCCATGAACAGGACGGCGTTGCCGTGGTCGCTTGTTGGCGAAGAGAATCTGCATTTTGTCACGGGCTCATTCGACTACGTGATTCTGTGTTTCGTGCTGCACCACGCGGCCAATCCGTCTCGGGTTCTTGCGGAAGCAGCCCGCGTTGCGCGACAAAGCGTTATCGTTGTCGAATCGGTTTACGAGGGACCAGTTCAACTCAAGCTGCTGACCTTTTTGGACCGACTGGCTAATCGACTTCGCTCCGGAGGCTTGATGGTCGATCAGGAACGAAATCTTCACTTCAGGACAGTCGCCGAATGGCGCCAACTGATTGCACAACTTGGGCTTACAATTGATCAGGAACGGATCCAGGGTAACTGGATTCATACAAAGGCGACGTTCAAAGTATGCAAGTGATCTACGTCACATATATCAATTGAGGCCGCGATGAAGCACGTTTTCGAGAGTTTTGTCGCGATGCGCTACGTCAGCGACCGGGCCGGTCGGCGTGAGGGCAGGGGCTTCGTCCGGTTCGTTACTGGTGTCGGAGTCGGAGGGGTGGCGGTTGGTGTTGCCGCGCTCTTGCTCGCGCTCTCGATCGTTCACGGCTTCAGTAGAGAGATCACGGCCAAGATTGAAGGCCTCGGAGCCCACGTCCAGATCGAGAGCCAGACGGATGCTCCCTTGAGGAATGTCGCTGCGATCGCCGAAGATGTTAGCGGTATCGGCGGCGTAGTCGGTGTTCGGCGCGTTGTTGAAAACTTTGTGCTGCTTCGGCGATCCGCCACGCAGGTTGACGGCGTCGTGCTAAGTGGCGTCGAACAGCTGCCGCCCTTTCTGGTGGATCGCCTCGTTGCTGGCGGAGAAGATCTGGAAGGAGGGGCGGGGGTGATTATTGGGAAAACCTTGGCCGATCTCCAGAATATCACTGTCGGAGACCGTATTACAGTATTTGCCTTTTCCGGCCGTGGCTCCGGTTCGGTTGCGGTGACTAAGCCGCGTGTAAAGCAGTTTCATGTCGTCGGCATTTATGAGACATCCCTCGATGATTTCGACGAGATCTATGTGTTTGCCGACCTTGGAACCGTCGCGGGTCTCATCGACTACGCACCCAATTCGGTGACTCGCCTGGACGTGACCGTGGACCCGGAGGCGGACCGTACGAACGTTGTCGAAGCAATCGAAGCGAAGTATGGGTTTCCGGTGATGGTGAAGCCTATCGAAGAGGTGCACAGAAGCCTGTTCGCCTGGGTCGAACTCCAGGAAAGCATTATCCCGGTCGTAATCGGGTTTATCGTCCTGGTAGCAGTTTTCAACATCGGGGGGATTCTCTTAATGATGGTGATGGAGAAGACGAGATCTCTGGGGATTCTGGTCAGCATGGGGGCGAATCGAAAATCTGTCCGCAATCTCGTTCTTACGCTTGCCGGTGTGATCGGTCTGGTGGGTATTACGATCGGCGAATTGCTGGCTCTCTTGTTGGCGTTTCTTCAGAAGCGATTCGATCTGATCCCGCTGCCGGCGGATGCCTACTACATGAAGACAGCGCCGATTGAACTCAACCCGGTCGACTTCATCGTCGTTGCCGTGGTGACTCTCCTGCTCTGCGTCGCCTTTGCATATATTCCGGCTCGGATTGCGTCGAAGCTGGACCCCATCCGTGTAATTCGATTCCATTGATGTTTGGCGCGTTTGACGACAAACATTTTGATAGGGCGGAGATCAAAGTGAGTTCGACCATACACGTTTTCAGTGTCCTGGCGGAAAGGATCGGCCGTCGCGAAATAGAGGTCGATACCACTATGCCCATTCCTGCGGGCGAGCTGCTTGATATCCTCGCGTGCCAGTACGAGGCGGTGAACGACTTGCGCCGCGTCGTTCGTCTCGCCGTGAACCATGCGTACGCCGACGAAGATCTGTTGGTCAACGAAGGAGACGAACTGGCCCTCATCACGCCTACGAGTGGTGGATGAAGCATGGCTCAGCGAGAAGGCGACCGGTTTGTTGTTCGACTGCAGTCGGATCCGCTGTCCGTCGACGAAGCTTATAAAGTCGTACAGCCGGGCAATGTGGGAGCGATTTCGCTCTTCGTCGGAACGACGAGGAGGTTTACGGAGGGACGGGGCGAAACGGTCCAACTGGAATATGACTGCTATCCCGAGATGGCACTTGAAGAGATGGTGCGTCTCTGTGAAAGCACCATCGATGCACATGGTGCCGAGCGTCTGTTCATCGTGCATCGCACGGGACTTGTCGCAGTTGGAGAGGCGAGCGTCATAGTGGCGACGTCCTCCGCTCATCGAGATCAGTCGCTTACGGCGTGCCGGCATCTAATCGACACCTTGAAGCAGACCGTTCCCATCTGGAAGAAAGAGATCTACTCGGACGGCGCCACCGACTGGGTGCAGGGTGGCGAGCCGGAGACCAAACTGCGATGATGATCTAATGCGAGTTGCCGCGCTTCAGCACAATCCTGCATATCTCGACGTCGACGGAAATCTGGACGCAGTTGAAGCGGCAGTGGCTTCACTGGACACGGACTTGCTCGTACTTCCGGAATTATTCGCCTCGGGCTACTTCTTCCGGTCTCGGGCTGACGTGGACACGGTCGCCGAGGAGATCCCGGGCGGAAAGACCACGCAACGACTGTTGAAATGGGCGCGCGACCTCGACTGTACCATTGTTGCAGGATTGCCGGAATACACGGACAAAGGCCTTTACAATACTGCGGTTGTCGTTGACAAATCTGGACTTCGAGGTACGTACCGAAAGCTCCACCTGTACTATCAGGAGAAGCTACATTTTCTACCCGGCGACCTGGGTCTGCCCGTCTTCGACCAGATTGCCGGCAGCGGTACGAAATACAGACTCGGCGTCATGATATGTTTCGACTGGTACTACCCGGAAGTGGCCCGATCACTGGCGCTGTTGGGCTCGGATATCATCGCACATCCGTCGAATCTCGTCCGCCGAGACTGTCCGCGGGCTATGCCGATACGAGCACTTGAAAATCACGTCTTCACGATTACGGCGAATCGAATCGGCCGCGAGATCGCCGGGAAAGAAGAACTCGAGTTCATTGGCCAGAGTCTGGTCTGTGATCCGCGCGGGGACGTCGTTCAGCAAATGAGTCGGGACGAGACGGCAACATTGATTGCAGAGATCGACCCTGCCACTGCGCGCGATCGGCGGATCACGCCGCACAACAACCTGCTCGCCGACAGACGTCCGGATTCGTATCGGCTAGACTAGCACGCCTCAAGCTGGAACGACAGCGGCACGGATACGCTCCGACGGATCGGGATGTGTGTCCGGTTCAAACGCACGGCCGGTGATGATCTCGAACAATTCGATGTAACGCTGCGATACCTCGATACGGAACGCGTCGTCAAGATCCGGCAAGGCCTGACCTTCCTTGCCCATGAATCCGCGATCCATGAGCCACTCGCGAACGAATTCCTTCGAAAGCTGTCGCTGCGGTTCGTTCTTCATGAGCCGCTCCTCGTAGCCATCTGCATAGAAGTACCGCGAACTATCGGGGGTGTGTACCTCGTCGATTACGACGTACTCGCCCGATGGGGTTTTCCCAAATTCATACTTCGTATCCACCAGTAACAGCCCCCGCCTGGCCGCCATCTCCGTACCGCGAGCGAACAGCGAGAACGACATTTTCGCGAGCGTGTCAAACGTGGACGCGTCGAGTACTCCCTGTTCTAGTAGCTGCTCGCGGCTGATGTCCTCGTCATGCCCTTCCGACGCTTTCGTAGTTGGCGTCAGTATCGGCGCTTGAAATCGTTCGTTCTCGACCAAACCGTCAGGAAGTTGAATCCCGCAGAGCACTCGTTGGCCCGACCGATACGTGCGCCAGGCGTGGCCGACCAGGTAGCCACGGATGACAAATTCCACAGGCACGGTTTCGCATTTCGTTGCAACCGTGACGTTAGGATCCGGAACACTGACCACGTGATTCGGAATGATATCCTTCGTCGCTTCGAAGAAGTGGGCAGCAACCTGATTCAGGACTTGCCCTTTGAATGGGATGGTCTGCCGAAGCACATGATCGAAGGCAGAGATGCGATCGGTTGTTATCAGGATAAGGTGATCTCCGGCCGCATACGTATCCCGGACCTTTCCTTCGTATCGTTTGCCCAGCTCGGACAGCTCGGTACGTTCGATCGTGTGGTCCAGCTGATTTCGGATGATGTCAATGTGAGTCATGTAGTGGCGTCTGTGTTATCTGCGATGTGAGTAGTCGCTTGAGTTTCTGATGCGAAGAACGGGCGTGATATCAACACTCTTCGGGATTCCGTCGGCGCGGTCTTCCACCCGATCGATGAGTCTCTTGGTTGCGCTTCGGCCAATCTGCTGCATCGCCTGATCCACGCTTGACAGGCCGATATACGAGCTCGTCTTAATGTCGTCGTAACCGACGACGGCAACGTCTTCGGGAATGCGAAGTTTGGCCTCCCGTATAGTCTTCATGGCCCCTATGGCCTGAACGTCGGAACTGGCGAATACGGCCGTAACGTCTCGGCGATTATTCAGGAGGAACTCCATCGCCTCAAACCCGGCCTCTTCGCTATAGCCTGCATGCTTCTCCGTCATTCCCGTCGCCACCAGTGAGTCGTCAAATGGAATGCCGGCATCTTCGAGGGCGCGACGGTAACCGGAAATGCGTTGATCCTGCAATGGGCTGTTTGCCATCGACCGGATCATGGCAATTCGACGGTGCCCCCGGTCTATCAGGTGTGTGACGGCAACCCGCGCTCCCTCCGCATCATCCCAGCGATAGGAGTCAAAGTCTTCAAATTGGCTTCCTATGAGAACTACGGGAGAGTGTAGCGCGCGAAGCTCTGTGGCAATCTGTCCGCTGACGTCCACACCGACCAGCAGAAGTCCAGCCACTGTTCCTCGCTTCAGAAATTCCAGGAGACGGATGTGGCGATTGCGCGAGCCCAGGTCACAAAGGAGCAGATCCCTCTCGGTCTCATGAAGCGCGCCGCGAATTCCTTTCAGTAGCTCGGTGTGAAACGGTGTCGTAAACGAGGGCAGCGCAACGGCGAGAGTGTGAATCTGGCCTGCCGCGAGTGATTTGGCCGTTCGATCGGGTCTGTACTGTAGAGCTCCAATCGCCGACAAAACTCTTTCCCGCGTACTGTCCGACACGTCGGGGGAGTTGTTCAAAACCCGCGAGACGGTCGAAATCGCGACTCCGGCCTGATCCGCTACGTCGTAGATCGTCGCTTTGGTTCGCTCGGGTGGCATTGATACTAGACCGCCCGCAAGGTACTGGAGCGGACGCGAGTTTCGGAATTTGAATGACGAAGCCTACCAGTCGAAATATACGCAATTTGCCGAAGCTCGAGGCGAAGCGTAGAGGTCAACAGGAGTCGACCGCGCCTTCCATACACCGTCCGACGTATATTCGAATCCTCATCTGACTCGTTTAGAAAACCTCGCTGCCAATGTCCCAGGTCGAAGCCTCTAGCCTACGAAAAGTGTACGAAAATGGATTTGTCGCAGTGCACGGTGCGGACTTCGTCGTGCAGGACGGTGAATTCGTCGTGCTGGTCGGTCCGTCAGGCTGCGGTAAGAGCACGACGCTGCGAATGGTCGCGGGGCTTGAATCGATCACGTCAGGTGAATTGCACATCGGGCAGAGGCGGGTAAACGACGTCCCACCGAAGGACCGGGATATCGCCATGGTTTTTCAGAACTATGCGTTGTACCCGCACATGACGGTCTTTGACAACATGGCGTTCGGCCTGAAGCTTCGAAAATTCCCGAAGACTGAAATTGATGAGCGAGTGCGCCAGGCTGCCGGTATTCTGGGCATCGAGCCGATTCTGGATCGCAAGCCCGGGCAACTGTCAGGGGGCCAGCGCCAGCGGGTAGCGGTCGGCCGGGCGATAGTCCGCAAGCCGCAGGTCTTTCTGTTTGACGAACCCCTGTCTAATCTTGATGCCAAACTCCGGGTGCAGATGAGGACAGAGATCTCAAAGTTGCACCGGCAACTTGGCGCCACGATGCTCTATGTGACGCACGACCAGGTCGAGGCCATGACGATGGGTGACAGAATCGTCGTCATGAAGGATGGCCTTATTCACCAGATCGATACTCCCCTCAACCTGTACAATCGACCCGCCAACAGATTCGTGGCGGGGTTCATCGGAAGCCCGTCAATGAACTTCGTTCCCGGCAAAGTCGTGCGAGACGATGGCCTCAAGTTTCGTGCAAATGGCCAGGCGTTTTCGGTTGAACTTTCGGATGCGCTGGCTGAACTCGAAGGCCGTGAGTTGATCATGGGTGTTCGTCCAGAGGACCTGTACGTGGCAGGTGGTCCGTACGTAACGGACCGGGCGGCGGAAATTGACACACTGATCGAGGTTGTTGAGCCAATGGGGAACGAAGTATTTCTGTACTCTCGCAGCCTCGATTACCAACTCGTTGCGCGAGTGGCACCACAGCAACTTCCGGAGCCTGGAGAACCGATTCGCCTGGCTTTGGACGTGACCAAGCTGCATTTCTTCGACGCTGAGAGTGAACTGTCCGTTGTTGACGGCACCCAGTCCGTGGCGATGTAAGCACGGTCTCGAGAGAAACTTTGGGCCGCCTGGGCCTTTAATCACTACTTCGATTCACCGCGGTGCCCCATGGTATGAATGCGCCCGAACCTGCCGAAGAAATCAAGAACAGTGCGGTGTCAGGATCAGACCGTGTCGCCCTTCCTATCGAGGGAATGACGTGTACGGCGTGTGCCAGTCGGATCGAACGAAAGCTGTCAAAGCAGGCCGGAGTGCTTGATGCCACGGTCAACTATGCAACAGAGGAGGCGGTAGTGCACGTCACACCGGGCGGCCCATCGTTGAGGGATCTGGTAGGCACGATAAGGAATACCGGGTACGACGTTGGACTAAAGACGCTTCGTTTGGATGGTCAGCTTTTGCGCGATGACACGGACTGGGCAAGTCGTACAGTCGATGGTCTGCAGACCATGCCCGGTGTTGTCTGGGCACGCCCGGACGGCGACGATGTAGTCGTTTCCTATGTAGGAACGCTGGTTAGCGAAAAATCGCTCGCGGCGGTTGGTTCAAGTGATGGCCAATTTCAGCAGTCGTCGGTCGTGTTAGATGCGGCTTCGGATTCTGGTTCCGGACGCTCCGAGCGTTACGACACACTGCTCAAACGGTTTGTTGTGGCCGCCGTGCTGACAGTCCCAATCGTCGTAATCTCGATGTCTCATGGGGCCATCACATTCCCCGGCGAGCGTCTTGTTATGCTCGCGCTTGCGCTGCCCGTGGTGTTCTGGAGCGGGGGCATCTTCCTGGCCGGAGCCTGGACAGCGCTTCGCCATCGCGCGACTGACATGAACACGCTTGTTGCGATGGGTGTGCTCGCGGCCTTCTCGTATAGTTGCGTCGTCACTCTCTGGCCGGAACTCATAGCGACCACCGGAGAGAGGCCCGCCGTCTATTTCGAGGCTGCGGCAGTTATTGTCACACTCATCCTCCTCGGAAGACTGCTGGAAGAGCGGGCCAAGGGCCGGACAACCGAGGCAATACAGGGGTTGCTTCGCCTGCAGCCGACTACTGCGCTCCGCGTAGTCGATGGGAACGCGGAGGAGGTCGATATCGAATTGATCCAGACCGGCGATCAACTTCTCGTTCGGCCCGGCGAACGAATTCCACTGGATGGAGTCGTTACGGAGGGCTATGCGGCCGTCGATGAGAGTGCACTGACGGGTGAGCCTGTTCCGTCTGAGAAAGAGCTTGGAGCAGAGGTGTTTGCGGGCACCGTCTCGACGAACGGCGCACTCACCGTTGGGGTGACAAAGGTGGGTGGTGATACTGTTCTGCAGCAGATCATCCGGGTGGTGCGTGAGGCGCAGGCGGGCAAGGCGCCAATTCAGCGCCTGGCAGACAAAGTCGCCGCCATTTTTGTACCCGTAGTCATCGTGATTGCGGCGGTGTCGGCGGCTGTCTGGTACTTCGTCGGTCCGGAGCCGGTTGCGACGAATGCCATGCTTCGGTTTGTCACCGTTCTGATAATCTCATGCCCGTGCGCTCTGGGTCTCGCAACCCCGACGGCTATAATGGTGGCCACGGGACGAGCCGCTTCGATGGGAATTCTGATTCGAGACGGTGCGGCGATTGAAACGATTGCGGGCGTGCGGACCCTTCTTCTTGACAAGACCGGTACGATAACCGAAGGTCGCCCACAGGTTCGAGAGATCATCTCGACGAGTAGCCGACCGGCGCAAGATATTCTGGCCCTGGCGGCGGCAGTGGAATCGAAGAGCGAACATCCTCTCGCTCGCGCCATTGTCCAGAAGGCGATTGACGACGACCTGTCCGTTCCACAGTCGAGTTCGTTCGAAATGACTGCGGGCCTTGGAGTGCAGGGGTCCGTGAACGGAATGGTCGTAACGGTTGGCAGAAAAGCTTATTTCAATCAACTCAGTATTGCGGTTGAGTCGGGTGGAAGCGTGCCGGATAGTGGCGGTGGGAGCGACACCATCGTGCTGGTCGCACTGGATGGAGAATTGGCCGGTGCGATTCTGCTCAGCGACCCGGTCAAATCGACAAGCGCGGAGGCTGTCAACCGACTTAAAGAAATTGGTATCGTCCCGGTGATGGTCACGGGTGATCGCCTGGCCACCGCCACGGCTGTTGGACGCGACATGGGCATCGAGCGAATCAACGCCGGGCTCCTACCCACGGAGAAATCGGATGTCGTACGCGCGGAGCGTGGTCTCGGTGTGATTGTCGGCATGGTCGGCGACGGAATCAACGATGCTCCCGCACTTGCCGAGGCAGATGTCGGAATTGCCATGGGAGAGGGGGCAGCCATAGCGGTTGAAGCGAGCGACATCGCCATAATGCGTAGCGATCTTCGCGTCGTCGTCGATGCGATCCGACTCTCGCGCGCCGGCCTTCGAAATATCAAGCAGAACCTGTTCTTCGCGTTCGTCTATAACATCATTCTTATCCCGGTCGCAGCCGGAGTCCTGTATCCGATCTGGGGCGTTCTGCTGAGTCCGGTGTTCGCATCGGCGGCGATGGCGCTTTCGAGTGTGTCGGTTGTTACGAACAGTTTGCGTCTGAGGCGGTTCTCGTAAACAACAACACAAACCAGATCTCGGAGAAGCGAGTGATGAAGAAGAGCATCCAGATTGAGGGGATGAGCTGTAACCACTGCGTTCATGCTGTCCGGCAGGCGCTTTCGGCCGTCGAAGGTATCAAGGTTGACCATGTAGAGATCGGTCTGGCCACGGTCACGTACGAGAACGGTGCAACCGATTTTGAGCGGGCAAAAACCGCAGTCGAAGAGGAAGGCTACTCGGTCGTGGGCGAGGTACCGGCATAATCAGGCCCGCGACTCGCATATAACCTCATATTGGAATTACAATTATCGACTTTCTGTCTAAATAGCTCGTGTCGCAGCGAATGGCACTCTTGCGGTTAGCACTTCAGAAATCAGGGCGACTGAGCGATTCGTCCGTCCGGCTCATAGAAGATTGCGGGATCCACTTCAGCAATCACGGCGCAAGTCTGAAGAGTTCGGCGGAGAACTTTCCACTGGATCTGTATTTCCTGCGGGACGACGATATACCCGGATATGTAGCGGACGGTGTGGCGGACTGCGGAATCGTCGGAGAAAATGTTCTTCGAGAGAAGCAGTCTGATGTTCGGGTCCTTGAGCCGCTGGGATTCGGGCGCTGCCGTCTGGCCATCGCGGTCCCGCGAGCGTTCGAGTATTCCTCGGCGCGCGACCTGGCGGATCTTGATATCGCTACCTCCTATCCCGTGCTGTTGCAGTCTTTTCTTGATGCTAACAACATCAGTGCTCGGACGCACGTGATTAGTGGTTCGGCGGAGCTGGCGCCCGGTATCGGCCTCGCGGACGCAGTGTGCGACCTGGTCAGCACAGGCAGCACGCTCATGAGCAACGGTCTCAAAGAAGTTGAAACGGTAATGGAATCGCAGGCGGTGCTTATTGCCCGACACGATCTCGATCCGGAGACGGAGGCCACACTGGATCAACTTCGCTTCAGGCTCGAATCGGTCGGCCGCGCAAAACGGTACAAGTACATCCTTCTGAATATCCCCAACGAGTCCATCGAGACGGTCTCTCGTATTCTTCCTGGAATGAAAAGTCCGACAGTGATGCCCCTGGCCGAAGAGGGATGGAGTTCGGTTCATTCCGTGGTTCACGAAGACGAATTCTGGGAGATCGTCGATAAACTCAAAGAAGCCGGAGCACAGGGCCTGCTGGTTACTGCAGTCGAGAAGATGGTAGTATGAGACTGTTCATCCGCCCTGACCGAAGTAAGTGGTCTTCGATTCTACAGAGGCCGACCAGGTCGACGCTGGACATGATGGGCGTCGTCGATCCCATTTTCGTCGCGGTACGTGAACGTGGGGACGAGGCGCTGCGAGAATTCACGTTGCAGTTCGACGGCACACAGATAGATGCCATCAAGATTCAGCCTGACGAACTGGAGGCCAGCAAGTCGCACGTGGACGAGGCACTCAAGAAAGCGCTACGTACGGCGGCCGCGAACATAGAGACATTCCATCGCGCCCAGCTTGTAGAGGAAGCCGCGATCGAGACAATACCGGGCGTGACGTGCTGGCGAAAGAACCTTCCGATTGAAAAGGTCGGACTCTATGTTCCGGGCGGCAGTGCGCCACTCGTCTCGTCTGTGCTCATGCTCGGCATTCCCGCTCGTATCGCCGGGTGCTCGGAGATCGCACTTTGCACCCCGCCTCGCTCCGACGGATCCATCGACCCTGCGATTCTTTTTGCAGCCAAACTCGTGGGTGTGACTAACATTTTCAGAGTAGGTGGCGCCCAGGCAGTTGCAGCCCTGGCCTATGGGACAGAATCCGTTCCCGCCGTGTACAAGATTTGTGGTCCCGGGAATCAGTATGTCAACGCCGCGAAGTTGCGAGCGTCGCTGGAAGGTGTGGCCACGGATATGCCGGCTGGTCCAACTGAAGTGGCCATTGTAGTCGATGAGAGTTGTCCGGCTGAATTCGTGGTATATGACGCACTGGCCCAGGCAGAGCATGGCCCCGACAGCCACGTCGTGGTCGTGACGTTCAGCGAGGAGTATGCGCGTTCGCTCACTTCGAAGATCGATAAGGCAGTCGATGCGATTCAGCGCAGTGACGCTGCTCGCTCGGCACTCGGCGGTAGTGTATGTGTTGTGCTGTCGACCGCGGATGATGCGATCGATCTGTGCAATAAGTACGCGCCCGAACATTTGATCCTGGCAACGCGGGACGCCGAAGACATGGCCGGCAAGGTCCGGGCAGCCGGTTCCGTGTTCGTTGGGGTGATGTCTCCCGAATCAGCGGGAGACTACGCGAGTGGAACGAATCACACGCTCCCAACCGGAGGTGCGGCGCGAGCTTATTCCGGAGTGTCCGTCGACTCGTTCGTGAACAAAGTCACGTTCCAGCGTCTGTCTCGCGACGGCATCCGGAATCTCGGTCCGACAATAATGACACTGGCTGAGGCCGAGGGGCTTACGGCTCACGCTCAAGCGGTGTCGGTGCGCCTGGAGGCAGTGGAGTCATGAAACACCTTGTGCTCGTCGATGTGGCCGAGATTCTGGGCCACGACGGATTGTTTGCGCCCAGCGTCATACACGCACTGGTTCGCCTGCATCGGGAATCGGAACTCGTTCTGGTACGAGCTGCCGATTCGGGCGAACGATGGAACGACGCAAAGGCGATACTTGAACGGGAAGGAATTCGCTTCGCCCGCGAAATCGGGCCCGAAGAAATACAGCGACAGTGTGAGGATGCGCGACAGGGGAGAGGTGATCATCATAGGGTGGTCATGGTTGCAGGACCGACCGTGCAACAGCAACTCGAGTCAGTCGACCTCGGTGCTGATCTCGTAAATCCTCGTGAGATGGGCTGGACCCGAACCGCACGTGAAATCCTGTTTCCTGAGCGTGTCGGGACCATCGACCGGCGGACCGCGGAAACAAACGTGTCGATCCGCGTCAACCTGGATGGTGACGGCGTGGCTGACATCAAGACCGGACTTGGGTTTTTTGATCATATGCTCGAGCAAATTGCCCGCCACTCGGGAGCAGACATCTCGATTGCAGTGTCGGGAGATCTCAACATCGACGAGCACCATACGATCGAAGACACCGCGATAGGTCTGGGGCAAGCGTTTGCTCAAGCCATAGGAGACAAGCGAGGTGTGGAGCGTTATGCATTTGTCCTGCCGATGGACGACGCTCTGGCAAGGGTAGCGTTTGACTGGTCGGGACGAAGTTGGCTTGTGTGGGATGCCAAGTTCCGTCGAGAGATGATCGGAGATATGCCGACCGAGATGTTCATTCATTTCTTCAAGTCGTTTTCAGATGCGGCCCGGTGTAACATCAACATTGCGGTTGAGGGCGAGAATGAGCATCACATGATTGAGTCTGTGTTCAAGGCCTTCGGCCGATGCATCCGACAGGCATCGTCAAGACGAGAGGACGACGACAGGATCCCGAGCACCAAAGGCGTACTATGAACGTCGCGGTCGTCAAGTACAATGCCGGCAACGTGCTGTCGGTCATGTTCGCCATTCGTCGCCTCGGACTGGAACCGGTGTGGACCGACGACCCGGAAGAACTCGAGAGTGCTGATCGCGTGATCTTCCCCGGCCAGGGTGAGGCAAGTTCGGCGATGGCATATCTTCGCGAGCGTGGCCTTGACGAAGTCCTGACAGGGCTGAGTCAACCGGTACTGGGAATATGTCTCGGGCTTCAACTCATGTGTCGATGGTCGGAAGAGAACGACACCCCGTGCCTTGGAATTCTTCCGCACGACGTTCGGCATTTTGATGACAGTCTTAAAGTGCCTCATGTGGGGTGGAACGCGATCGATGGACTTGTCGGATCGCTGTTCAGCGGCGTCGCTGACGGTGCGTTCGCTTACTTCGCGCATTCCTACTACGTTGAAACGGGCGAGAACGTGACAGCCTTCACCGACTACTCGACGCGCTTTGCGTCGGCGGTTCAGGTACGGAATTTTCAGGCCGTTCAGTTTCATCCGGAGAAGAGCGGCGACGTGGGCGAGCACATATTGAGGAATTTCCTGTTGGGGGCTACCGTTGGCTAGTGCTCACCAGGCGTATCATACCATGTCTCGACATCAAGGATGGCCAGACGGTGAAGGGTGTCAATTTTGTCAACCTGCGTCA
>JABDKH010000327.1 GCA_013002345.1 Rhodothermales bacterium | reverse complement strand
GTGTAGTACTCCGAAATCCCTGCGCCGTAAAGCGTTAGCACGGAAGAAGAATCGAGGGAGCGAGCACGTCGCAGGTGTTCTCTCCCCTCCTGCGCGCGACCTGTTCGCAGCAGAAGCCACCCGAGTTCATAGTGTGCGATTGCGTTCGTGGGGTCGAGCGTTATCGCCCTTCGAAAGGCCAACTCCGCACGCGACCAGTCACGATCGTACAACTCATAGACCAGTCCCTGCGACACATGCGCTTCGGATGCCGCTGAATCAAGCGACATCGCCGTCTGCAAAGCCTGCCGCGCCAGGGGCTCACTCTCGTCATCACCAAGCAGGATGTAACCCTCCGCCAGTTTCGCGTACCCTGGCGCGTACGTGCTATCCCTGCGAACGACCTCGCGAAAGCGTTCGATCGCCATCCGCGTATACTGCGGTCCCTCCAGACTTCTGAAGTAGTCGCCCTCTGCCATGAGGTTCTGGATGACAGCGCCCTCGCTCTTGCCGAACCACAGGGCCAGCGCCGCCAGAATGAGAACTACCGCCGCTACACCGCCAATGACCGAGAACCATTTCCGACGTCCCTTCGAGATCGGTCCCACGGCGTAACCCACCGTCGGGAGCGCGCCAAGGTCCTTCAGCTTACCAGTAACCACATGCGCCGATTCGATTCGCAAAGCCGGATCCTTCTGCAGAAGTCCATGGACAATTTCGCAAACAGGCGCCGGCACTTCCGGCGAAATGTCCTCGAGTCGCGCCGGCTCCTCGTTTACAATCGAGTACAGGATCGCTTGATCATACTCGCCACGAAACGGTCGCTGCCCGGATAACATTTCGTACAACATCACGCCCGTCGACCAGAGGTCTGCCCGCGAATCGACTTCCTTCCCCTGGATCTGCTCCGGAGCCATGTACCCCAGCGTCCCCATCATCATTCCCGATCGCGTCAGCCCCACATCGGCCGTCTTCGCCAGTCCGAAGTCGAGCAGCTTGACCTCTCCCCGGTTCGTCACCATCACGTTGGCAGGCTTGATGTCCCGGTGCACGATCCCGGCGTCGTGCGCCCGTCCCAGACCGCTGAGCACCTGCAATGCGATGTCGACCACTTCGTCGACGGTAAACGAACCTTCCGCGATCCTTTCGCTGAGCGTCTTGCCCTCATAGTGCGCCATGGCGATGTACATACTGCCAGCACTCGTCGTGCCGACATCGTACACGGTGCAGATGTTGGGATGGTCGAGTGCAGACGCTGCCTTCGCCTCTCTCGCAAAACGCTCCCGCGCCTGTTCGTCGGACGCGATCGAGGGTGAGAGGAACTTGAGTACGAGTGTCCTGTCGAGCGCCGTATCTGTGGCCAGATGCACGACGCCCATTCCTCCCCTGCCCAGCTCCTCCAGCACTTCAAACCGACCGACCATTTGACCCCTGACGGGCCTGTACGACTCCAGCATCTCCGGTTCATCGAGTCGCCGGAGTCTCTCCCTGTCGTTGTCATTCGCCTCGAGAAGTGCTTCGACCTCCGCACGAACAATCGGATCGGAATCGTCGAGATGCCGACGCCGTTCCGTCTCCGACAGGCCGACGCACACTTCAAACAACTCGCGCACCTGTTGTTGTTCGGACTTGTCAACTGCCATTGGATCTAGCCTCTGCGATGTTCGTTGCGGCGTGCCAATCGCGTCCGAGCCAGGCACGGGCAAACCTCAGTTCTCGCTCTACTGTGCTCAGGGATATCCCGAGCATTTGCGCGATGTCGTCATTCGTGTATCCGGCGAAGTAGCGGTGTTGAAGGACTTCTGCGGCCCGAAAGTGATGCATTTCGAGGCGTTGCAGAGCATCGTCGAGATCGAGCAGCGTTTCGGAGTAACTGTCGGATATCGGGAGATCTTCGGTGATCGGCATGGCCTTCTCTCCCGCCCCGCGCTTCGCAGCCTTGCGATGCCGGGCGGCGTCGATCAGAATCTGACGCATCGTGCGGGAAGCGATCGCCATGAAGTGGGCGCGATCCTGCCAGTCGACGTCCCGAACATGGACCAGCTTCAGGTACGCCTCGTGTACAAGGCCGGTCGTGTTGAGCGTGTGTGCCGGATCTTCGGCGCGTAGTCTCGCACGCGCAACGTCCTTCAGGCGGTCGTAGATCAGCGGAATCAGGCGATCGAAGGATGCCCGATCTCCTCCGCTGCAGGCTTTGAGAAGCCGTGTGATCTCGTCTCGCTTCGCCATCCGAACAGGCCTCGCACCATACACGACGAGGGTCGACGTGCGCCGCAACCACCGCAAGCAGGTCCATGCGTTCGCAGTCGATTCACCGACGTACCGCTACGTGAAGGTTTTCGGGCTGTTTCAACGCATACCCGAGTGACAGCGGTTTAAATTCAAACAAACAGCGAGGTGACCGACATGCAAGCGAAATTATCATTGGTAGCCCTTCTACTCGTTTCACAGTGGAGCTGCGGCCGCTCAGACCCACCCGCAACTCAGCTTGTCGGGCTGCACGAGGCGGCCCTGGTGGGAAATCTGGAAGCCATTCGACAGCATGTCGCAAATGGTTCGAACCTGGATGAGAAAGACGCCTACGGGTCCACTCCCCTGATCATCGCGGCAACGTTTGACAGGATCGAGGTCGCCAAAGCCCTCACCCAGGCGGGCGCGAATTTGGAAATCGGAAACAACGACAACTCAACTCCGCTTCATACTGCGGCCTTCTTCTGCCGAACCGAGATCGTCAAGATGCTACTGGAGACCGGCGCAGACCGGAATGCCGTGAACAACAATGGACATACTCCTTTGCAAACCGTCGAAGTGCCATTCGAGAATGTAAAAGGCGCGTACGACGCGTTCGGGGCAGCGCTCGGACCACTGGGATTGAAGCTGGACTACGACCAGATCAAGACGACCCGTCCGAGAATTGCTGAGATGCTGCGATCTGAATCCTAGCGCTTTTTGACCACGGCTGCCGGTCGAGCGCGTATGTCGTCATCCTGGCTGAAAGAGTCGATCATGGCTCTTGATTCAAAGACGGTTCGGAAGACCGGGTAACATCGGTACACATCATGGACGCAGAAGAAGACAAAACTCACGCGGGGAGTGTAATCCCGCGCACAGGACGCCGGGTCGCGTTTGACTACCTTCGAGCCACCGCGATCGTTCTGGTGGTCTACCATCATGCCATCATTCCGTACACGACGTTTGCGTACCTGAACCCGCTGAATCCGGTCCAGACCATCAGCCCCGTCGTCAACGGCGAGCGTTGGTCGGGCTTCGATACATTCGCGTGGTTCAACGACATCTTCCTGATGTCATTGCTCTTCCTCGTTTCCGGGTTGTTTGTGTGGAAGAGCCTGACCCGCAAGGGCGCCGCCAAATATCTAAGCGCCCGTGTCACGCGGCTCGGGATTCCATTCCTCGTCGGTGTTCTGCTTCTCGTGGCGCCGACATATTACCCGGCACAACTACAGATCAGCCAGGGATTCGGCGGCGACATCGGTTTCGTGCAGTTCTATCTGGAATTGTTTCGGGTGGGATTCGGAACGGCGGGCCCACTCTGGTTCGTATGGGTCCTGCTGGCGTTCAACGGTCTGTTCGTGGCCGCATATAAACTCTTGCCTATCCCCGCTCGTCCGGACGGAACGTTAGTGACGTCCGCTCTCGCGCGCCCCGTCCTTTTCTTCGCGACCTTGTTGGCGATCTCCGCCGCTGCCTACGGTATGATGGTGATCATGTTTGGACCGCTGACGTGGATCGGCGTGGGCCCGTTCAAGGTGCAGGCGAGTCGCTCCTTGCATTACCTCGTGTACTTTCTTGCAGGCGTAGCTGTCGGCGCCTATGGTATTGATCGGAGCGTCTTTCGAGCCGACGGCCCCCTCGCCACGTACTGGTGGGCCTGGTTGTCGGCGGCCGTCGTCGCGTTCCTTGTGGCGGTCCGTGTGACGGACATTGCATCTTCCAGTCCGTTCATTGGCGGGACCATGTTCACGATTTGCTGTGTCACTATCGGGGCCGCATTCATCGCGACGTTTCTGCGATTTGCAAATCGCCGACGAGTGGTTCTCGACAGCCTGAGCGACAACTCGTTCGGGATCTACATTGTCCACTACCTGATTGCCGCGTGGCTACAGTATTTCCTGCTGGGTCCGGAGGTGTCACCTTTTGTCAAAGCCTCGCTGGCATTCGTCGGAACACTTGTCCTGAGCTGGGCGGTTACCGCGGCGCTTCGGCGCATCCCGGCCGTGGCGAGAGTGATATAGGTTCGGACGACGACGGCGCGCGATCTCGCTACAATCCCACCTGTTCCATCTCCGCCGCAATCCGAAAACCGTTCTCCCGGATCGTCCGACGAGCATCACTCCCGGGGCGTAGAGCAGGGTTTGTGTGATTGAGGTGGATGAACCGTATTCTCGAGCGCATTTCATCAGACAGCCCGCCAAACCGCGCCATGCTGTGCGTGATGAACGGATGCGGGAAGCCGGACATGTCACGGCCCGGGATCTCGCCATCCGAAAAGAACGTCGCATCGAGATAGGCCACGTCGACGTCCGCTATCCGGTCTTCGATACGGACACCCGCGCCATCCCATTCCTCCCAGGAGTCGATGTCCGGGATGAACAGCACGGAGCGACTTGGACCATCGATACGGAAGCCGACTACCTCTGCAAATTCCTGTCGGTGCGGCACGATGATCGGCGTTACGCTGAGACGATCGTTCAGCCGAACCGAAATCCCGTCCGCCAGCGGCCGAAGCGAGATGTTCTGATATGCCACCAGCTGATTCCACGGACCGTTGGAGTCCAGAAATGTGGTCATGCGAGGCATCGCATATACCGGCACATCCCGTGCGCCCATCGACTCATGACCGAGAAACATCAGCCCGGCATAGTGGCCGATGTGAGCATGCGTGACAAAGACACCGGACAAGCCCGGACTGTTCTCGACAGGAAATACTGTATCGAGTCGGTGTAGTTGCTCTCGGAAATCGGGCGTCGCTTCGAACAGCCAGCGCTCGGACGTGATCGGGTCGACAACCGCAAGCGACACGACGAGGCGCCGATGTGCTGCATCCTCCCACCCCGGATGCATCACCGTTCCTGCCTGTGGAACGCCCCCATCTTGAGCGATGCCAAGCACGACGAGAAAGGGATCCGCCGTCTGCGCATATGTAGCAACAGGAAGAAGGCCGAGAATCAGAATTAAGAAGTTTCGCATTCGGAAGTATATGACTACCGGAGTCGCCCTGACAACAAGCGCATTTTGTCACGCGGTTCAGTCTGATTGCGCATCCGAAAGGCCGTCTTCCTCGTCCGAAATGATTCGACCGTCGTCGGCAATGCGGCCGGGCAATTCGAGTCCTTGCATCAGTCGATCGACCGCTTCGTAGATGTCTGCGCGTGTCTCTCTGAGCCTCTTGATAACGTCGCGTTGTCGCCTGCGGGTAATTCTAACACGCAGCGCTCGCCACGATTCCTGAGAGAGCTCGTTATAGATCAGAGCCAGGAAGCCACCTACGATGCCCAGAAGAACCGTCACTACGGCCACCGTGACCGGCACATCCGGCAGCGTTGGAAACATGAGATGAATCTCATCATGCGCTCGCGCAGCGAGAAAAGCAGCCAACGCCCATGTACACGGGAAGAGGATGCTTCCACCGAGAATCTTTACGGTGGCGGCATCCTTGGTCTCTCTTGAGAACACTCGACTCACGCCCTTCAGAGCGTAGTACGGAAGCACGTTGATTACATATCCCACAAGAAGAATCGGCGGGAACAGTAAGAAGACCGCCACGAACTGGAGAAGCACGATCCCGACCCAGAGTGGCGATGTAACACGAGGGCTGCGAGATAACTCGTAATCCTCCAGTCCGACAACTCTGAGACATCGATCGTACTCCGCAACATCCTGTATGAGTGCCTCAATCTCGTCCGGGTGCGTCTTTCGTCGTGACTCGTACGCGTGCCACACCCTGGCGAAGCCCAGCTCCCATTCGGCGATATCGGGGCGCGGCAACTCCGCACCCGCTCTCGAAGCTCGTTCCGCCCGTACCAACTTCCGAAGCCGGTGCATGAGGTGGTGCAGATCCCAGTCTTCCGTTGCCCTGGCGACTCCGACCAGCGTCTTCTCTATCTGTTGCGTGAGCGCACGATAGAGCTCGCGCCGCCTCGCCGTATCAACCTCCTCACCCTGACGAATACTCAATTCGGGCGAGAGCCGTATTGGCTCGTGAAAACACACCAGGACCCGCGATCGGAAAATATCCTTACGATCGTAGTGCAGTCCGACCGGGATGATGACCGGCAAGGGTTCGTCGGGACGGGCGAGCTCGACAGCCTTATAGTACAGTCGGGCCGCACCGGTCTTGATTTCCGAAAGATGCGGGTTGTCGTGACTGAGGCCCTCCGGGAAAAGGGCCGAGAACGACCCTCCTGCCAGCTGCCGGGCCAGTGCATCCAGGCTGGCCTCGTTGGCTTCCAGGCGTTCCATCCTGTTCTTCTCTGTGAGGTCTCCGGCTCGGTAGATGGGAACCGTCCCGAGGCGGCGCATCAGTACGCCAAGTAGCGGCCATTTGAACAGGCCGTGTCTTGCACCGAA
>JABDKH010000326.1 GCA_013002345.1 Rhodothermales bacterium | reverse complement strand
GAGGTCGAAGGGATTCACTCTCGAACGGACTATGACCTGATGCGTCATCAGGAGTACTCGGGCAAGAAGATGGAGTATTTCGATCCGCAGACGCAGGAGCGGTTCATTCCGTACGTGGTCGAAACATCCGCTGGATTGGATCGAACCATTTTGATGCTTATTTGCGATGCGTACCGGGAAGAGGAGGTGAACGATGAGAAGCGAGTGGTGCTCAAGTTTCATCCGCGGATGGCGCCGATGACGGTCGCGGTTCTGCCGCTCGTAAAGAAGGATGGTATGCCCGAGGTCGCGCACGCGATCGAAGATGGGCTTCGAATGCAATTCAATGCGTTCTATGACGAGAAGGGTGCGATCGGTCGTCGCTATCGGCGAATGGACGAAATCGGTACCCCGTACTGCGTGACGGTGGACGGCCAGACGCTCGAAGACGGGACGGTCACAATTCGAGACCGTGATACGATGGAGCAGGAGCGTGTGGACAAGAGTAGGGTGGCGGAAGTACTGTCAAGCCGAATGAGCACCTGGTCCGTCTCGGACCGATGAGCGAGGCGCGCTCCGGATCGACCACAGGCGGGACCAGGGGTGAAGCCCGGGCGGATTGGACCCCGCTGATCGTTGCGTCACTGGTCTTTGCCGCGATAGTTGCGCTGGGCGCCGGCGGCGTCCGAGGAACGGATCAGTACTGGTATGTTGCCGATGCGGAGGCGGTGGCTAGCGGAGACGGTTTCTTCACCAACCACGTGTTTCCGGTGAGTGTACTGGACGGAATGCCGCTGCCAAGGCCTTTCGTACACAACGGTCCCCCGGTCTATGTGGTAGCCGCACTGGTCAGCCTCGTCGATCCGTATGCGGCGTGGATCGTGGCTGGCATGCTCTTCAGTCTCTTGACGGCCGTGCTCATCGCATATGCGGTGGGCGCGCGATCGAGTCGAAGGAATGGAGCATGGGCCGGTGCAGTCTATTTGGCTCTACCACTGACCGTCTGGCAGACCACGCAGCCCTTGATCGAGACCTGGCTGGCGATGCTTGTCGTTGCGTCCGCGGTGCTACTGGTCGGGTCAGACAGGCGAACGTGGTTGTGGCTTCCGGCGACCGCAATCGTGGGGGTACTGTTCTGGTCGCGCTTTTCATTTCTTCCTCTGCTGGTCGTCATGCCAGTTGCGTTCAGTGTTGCGTCGGCGAAATTGAAGACCAATCGGTGGCCCATGCTCGTCGCGCTGATTGCACTGGTTGCGTTCATGGTGATGGTGTCGGGAAACATCTTTCCTTCGCATCAGCCATATTCGTTCGCCGAGTATGTGAATGGTACGGCTACGTGGCGCGAAACAGACATGCTTTTCGTCAGGCCGGCGGATTCTCTTGAATGGATCACGCTGCTGCGCAAGGCTGCGTATGCTGTTCGGCAGCAGTTCGTGCCGGATCTGCCAGCCACGGCGGTGTTCTACTGGCCGTTTACGCTGATGGTCTGCGCTCTCCTGGTCGGTATTGCAAGACGTCAGTCCCGCCCGCAGGATCCGTGGACACTCATCGTAATCGCGGTCCTGCTCGTCCACATCGCTACGGTTGTCCTGTACAGAAATCAGTTTCGATACATACTGCCGGTCACCCCTCCGCTGGTAATCTTCGTGGCAGTGTGGCTGTCAGGCCGGAAGCGGATTCCGCTCCTGCGGCCAGTGGCGGTCCTTGCGCTTGTGGCGTCGATTGCGATAGGGGCAGGAGTCGCGCTGCAGTCCCGGGAGGGCGGCCTTTCGGCCAGCAAGGTGCAGCGAGAGCTTGAGCGAGTTTATGGCGATGAGCTCACCGATGCGAGGAGTGTAATGATCGAGTATCCCGGCGCAGGCGGCTTCGTCCATGGGTACGCCGTCAGGCCCAGAATGGTCGCGTACTTCGATTCGACGTTGACGGACGACGACGTGCGGCGAATCCGTGAGCGTACGAACGCAGGTTGGGTCGTGATGTCGGAGTCCGCTCGATACCCCGATTCAATTCGCTACGTTGTCGCGCTTCCCGAACGTGATTCTCTGGCGGTCGCTCTGTACAAGATCGAATAACGAGACGTCAGTTGTCCGAGCCGACGCTGGTCTCGATCTGTTGCCAGACGCGCATGAAATTCTCTCCGCAGATCTTCCGAACGTCGTCATCGGAGAATCCATCGTCGAGTAGTGCGGCAATGAGATTCGGGTAGTCGCCAACATCCTGCAGTCCGACAGGAAGAGAAAACACGCCGTCAAAATCCGATCCTAATCCGACGTGGTCAACCCCGACAAGTTGGGCCACGTGTTTGATATGACGCACAACGTCGGTCACCGAGCCCACCGGGTTCGCTTTTCTGAATTCGCTGAACATCCGGAAGCCCTCATCCGAGAAACGTTCCAGTCCCTTTTTCTCGATTCGTTTGTTGATGCGTTTTCGTAGACGGGTGCTGACCACGTCGTATTCGCGATCGAGAAAATCGGATCCGAAATTGATCATCACTACGCCACCGGTACTGGCCAGCGCACGGATCAGTTCGTCGCTCATATTGCGCTCCCAGTCCGGCGTGAAGGCGCGCGCTGACGAGTGTGTGGCGACCAGCGGCCGCGACGCTACTTTCAGCACGTCGAAGAACGCGTTGTCCGAAACGTGAGACACATCTACGATCATGCCCAGACGATCCATCTCGCGCACAACATCCCCGCCGAAATCGCTGATGCCGCCCCAGGTGCCACTCTTGTCGTAGGAGGAATCGCAGATCAGGTTGTCGGCAGCGTGCACGAGCGTCATGTAGCGGACGCCGCGATCGAAGAAATGCTCCAGGTTGCGCAGATCCTCTTCGATGGCGACCCCGTTTTCGATGCCGATCGGCATGGAGACGAGGCCGGCGTTGTGGTTCTCGCGGATGTCAGCGGGCGTTATTGCTGAGCCGAATTTGGTCGGATGGCTGGCGACGAATCCTTCAACCACGTCGATGAGGCCGTTCGCGTAGTCTCGGGCCCCACCTGACTTCTGAAACCGTACCGGCACGTAGATCGACATGAACGCCGCATCGAGCCTGCCCTTTCGGGCGCGTGGGTAGTCGAAGTCGCCTCCGATTGTGGCGGCCGAGATATCTTCTTTGTACACCTCGGCCATCCAGTACGGCACATCGATGTGCCCGTCGATGATAAGGATATCGTGGGCGAGGTCGAGTGCTCGGCCCAGGTTCGGCGATCGGAATGTCTTCATGAGGTGGGAACGGTCGCGGGCTGTTTGAGCGGTGAGAAGAACGGGTCGGGGTCAGGGCAGAAGAGTCTGCCGCGAGGGCGGTAGTCGGTGAGTCAGTTGATGAATGCAAGATATTGCATTGACCAACTCCGGGCAGATCAGGCCGTCGGGAGATTTTCGGATTGCAGCATCGCGATCAGCCGATCGTGAAGCCCGCCGAAGCCACCATTACTCATGACGACGATCACGTCGCCCGACGCCATTGTGGAGCCGAGCCGGTCAACGATTTCATCAACGGTCTCGAGGGCGCTGGCATCCACGTGGTGTTTTGCAAGCGCGGTAGTGATTTTCGTCACGTCCATGAAGTCACTGGCCCGGTCGTTATGGCGAAACGGGGGTGTACTGATAATGGCGATGTCTGCATTCTGGAACGCGTCCACATAGGCGGACTCGAAGGCTTTGCGTCTGCTCGAGTTTGACCGCGGCTCGAAGACGGCGATAATCCGTCGTCCAGACCAGCGGTCGCGCGATGCCGCAAGTGTTTCGCGCACCGCAGTGGGGTGATGGGCGAAATCGTCGACAATCGTTACACCGGCAATGTCAGCTCTGACTTCCTGGCGTCTCTTCATTCCACCAAAAGAATCAAACGCTTCGGCAATCGTTGCGAGAGGCACGCCCCGGTCAAGTGCAATGGTGATGGCCGCGAGTGCATTCATGACATTGTGATGTCCCGCTGAAGGAAGTCGGATGTCGCCACGCGGCTCACCGCCGACGAAGAGTCGAAGTTCTGTTCCGTCTGCGGACGACCGGATATTCCCGGCTCTGACGTCGAGGTCTGAACCGGTAATACCAAAGGTCGACACCCGTGCATGCGTATGCCGTGCCAGCTTCATCACATTTGTGTCGTCGCCGTTCAGGACAAGGAGGCCGTCTGCATCGACAAGACCGGCGAACTCCTCGAATGCCGTCCGATAATCATCCCAGTCGTCGTAAATGTCAGCATGATCGAATTCCATGCTGGTGACCGCCGCAGTTCGCGGCTTGTAGTGCATGAACTTCGGACGCTTGTCGAAATACGAGCTGTCGTATTCGTCCCCCTCTACTACGAAGTACTTCCCCGAGCCGATAGAGTAGCTGGTGTCGTCGTTCGACATCAGGCCTCCCACGAGAAAACCGGGATCCAGACCGGCGTGCTTCAAGACGTGAATCAGCATCCCCGTCGTCGTCGTCTTTCCATGCGTACCGGCGATTACAAGTGAATGCCGGTCGCCGATGAAGAAGTGAGCGAGCGCCTCGGGGAACGACATCTGGAACATGCCCGCATCCCTTGCTGCTGTCGCCTCTGGATGCGTCGGGACGCACGCGTTGCCAACGATAACAAGGTCAGGTGGCGACTTCAGGTTATCAGCGCTGAAGCCTTCAGACACCCCGATACCCATTTCAGCGAGTCGAGTACTCATCGGCGGATATGTCGCGGCGTCCGAGCCCCGCACATGGTAGCCCGCCTGGCTGAAGAGTCCGGCAAGCGAGCCCATGCCCGTTCCGCAGATGCCGATCAGGTAGACGTCGTGTACGTCCGCCGGATTCGGTGGTGGTGGGCGATCGAATATCCGGAGATGGGCGTCCGGAAAATCCCGCAGGTCCTTCATGAATGAAACAAGGCTATTGGGCGGGCCTGATCTAAAGTTCGCGCTTCGGGCCTGGATTTGAGGGGACGAGGGCCGGAGCCGTCAACGCCCCATCCTGGGTCGCACCGACCATCATGCCGTTGCCGGAGAGATCGGACGATTCGCCGTCGTGGAACAACGCGTGCAGCTTGGTGGCCAGCGAGTCGAACACAGAATACATCACCGGCACAATCACGAGCGTGAGGAACGTCGCGAACGTCAGGCCACTGATGATAGACGTGCCCATTGCTCCCCAGAACTGTGTGTTTTCTGATCCGAATTGCAGGTTCGGCCTCAGATCCGTCACCAGACCGACGAAGTCGACTCCGATTCCGAATGTCAGCGGGATCAGGCCGATGACGGTGGTCAGGGCCGTTAGCAACACAGGTCGCAGGCGAGTGGCGCCGCCCTCGATGATTGCCACCTGCTTGTCGAGCCCGCGGTCGCGGAGCTGCATGATGTAGTCAATGAGGACGATGTTGTTGTTGACGACAATTCCCGCCAGACTGATGACACCGATGAAGGTCATGAGTCCGAACGGAGTTCGTGTGAGAATTAGCCCGAGCAATACTCCTATCAGACTCAACCCCACGGCCACCATGATGATGAAAGGTGTGCTCACGTGATTGAATTGCGCAACCATGATCATGAAGATGAGGCCAATCGCAATCAACAATGCGGTCGTGAGGAATCCGAATGCCTCGTCCTGCTCCTGGTTCTCGCCGGTGTACGACAGTGAGTAGCCGGCCGGAAGGCTCCGTTCGTACGACGCGAGGTACGAGACGACCTGCTGCAGAACAGCTCCGCTGTTGAAACCATCTGCAACGTCGGCGCCCACCGTAGCGACGCGCTCCAGATCCAGCCTCGTGATTGACCCGAGTCCGCCGGTAATGCTGAAATCTGCCACGGCGACCAGTGGAACCTGCTGTCCCTCGTCCAGGATGGTCAGATTCTTCAGACTCTCAAGGCTGCTCCGATCCGCTTCGCTCAGGCGTGTAACGATATCATACTCGTCCTCGCCGTCTCGATATGTGCCCGACTCGACTCCGTTGATGGCGGACCGAATCGTCGACGCGATCATGGACGTATTGAGCCCGAAGCGAGCGGCGCGCTCACGGTCGATCTCGACGTGCAGCTCGGGTCGACCTGTATTGAGATTGTCAGTGATGTCTACGAGGCCCGGTATCGCACCTGTCTCGGCAGCCTCGATCAGTAGCTGCTTGATCTCCTTCGTGTATGTTACGATGCGGTCGAAGTCGCTGCCAGACACCTCAATGTTGACAGGCGCTCCGGTCGGTGGCCCGGCTTCATCTTTCGTGAATTCGATCTCGACGCCCGGTATGCCTCTCAGTTGTTCGCGCAGACGCGTCATCGTAAATCGACTCTTTTCTCCGCGATCGCCATAGTCGACGAGGTTGATCGTGACACTGGCCTGTTCGGGACTGGCAGCACCCCCCCCGAAATTGATATCTCCCCCGACGCCCACGCCAGTCTGGAGATTCTTGATATTGCCTCGCGCTACCGGGTTCTCATTCAATAGCTGATTGATGCGGGACTGGGCCTCCGTAGCGATCCGGTTGCTCTCGTCAATGTTGGTCCCGAGCGGCGATTCAAGCGACACCTGAATGATCGTCGGATCCGTATCCGGGAAGAACTCCGTGCCGGGATTGGCGATAGCGAACATCACGAAGATCGAGATCAATCCGCCCAGAGTCCCATTGAGCAGCCGCGCGCGGTTGTCCGTAAGGATAATTACATCACGCTTCTTGAAGACGACCCCGAGCAGACCGAAAAAGACCACCACGGCCGGCAAGACGAGCAGTTCCAGAACGGTCGTCAGGCCAATGGCCGTCTCTCCAAATGACATCAAACCCAGCACGGCAACGGCGACGATGGCGAAGATGATGCCGGCACGGACGGACGACCTGGCCCCGAGGAATACACTTTCCAGTGTATGTACCAGCATTCCTACAACCACCACGAACAGCAGAATCCCGCCGGGAACCAGTAGGATCAAGGCTGGAATCATGCCTGCCATGCCCATCACCAGACCGCCGAGCAGCAGAGCTGCGAAGCCCAGCGTGAACGCCGAAAGGGAGAAAGTATTTCTGAGGTAGGCCCGGGCGACCGTATAGTCTCTCTCGAGCATCCACTGCAAGAAAGCCTTGTAGCGACGGATGACCTCTGGCAGACCTGTGCGAACGAACCGGTCACCGATCGGCTTGAAGACGAACTTGTGCGAATAGTAGAGGAGTCCAAAAGCAACCGTCAGTACGAAGAGTGATTTCCAATTGGCAAAGCCGATGACGGCACCAAGGACAAGCATGGCGCCGACGGATGTCATCTTGACGATCCGTGGCAGGCTATGCTCCTCACCCTCCAACCGAACGAAGATTCCGGTGATGACGGGGTTGATG
>JABDKH010000325.1 GCA_013002345.1 Rhodothermales bacterium | reverse complement strand
TCCGTTCCAGACGACTGTGCGCGCCTGCTCAATCTCTGATCGATACGCCGCGATGGTAGCTGGACCGATATCCAGGCCCATAAACCCGTTCGGGATTCCGCCTGTCACACCCTGGCGCTCCGCGTCATTGTCAAATGCGGCCGCGACCAGGTGGTCGGTTGGCAGACGCAGTTTGCCTCCGCTTCGCTTGAGGAGATCCCTCGCCACATCCAGCTTGTCGTCCTCGACCAGAGACGTGCCCACACTGTGACCCGTCGCCTTGAGAAACGTATAGCTCATCGCACCGCCGATCAGAAGGGTGTCGACCAACGGAAGCAGATGTTCTATGACCCCGATCTTGTCGGATACCTTTGCACCTCCCAGCACCGCCACGAACGGGTGGCCGGGACTGCTGAGGACCGATGAAAGATGTTCGATTTCCTTTTCGAGCAGGTATCCCATCGCGGACCTCGGCAAGAGGTGAGTGACCCCCTCTGTCGATGCGTGCGAGCGGTGTGCCGAGCCGAAGGCGTCGTTAACAAAGACATCGCCCAGTGACGCCAGACTCGCGGCCAGGTCCGGGTCGTTCTTTGTTTCACCTGTGTGGAAACGCGTGTTCTCCAGCAAGACGATCGAAGACGGCGGAGCACTGCCGACGGCGGCGCGTGCGATCTCCCCGATTGTATCGGCGGAAAACGTTACGTTCGCGTCCGTTAGCGAGCGAAGGTGTTCTGCCACCGGCTTCAGGCTGTACGCAGGGTCGGGCGAGCCCTTCGGACGACCAAGGTGACTCATGAGGACGGCGGTCCCCCCCCGCGCCAGAATGACTTCAATGGTGGGGAGAGCGGCGCGGATGCGCGTGTCGTCTGTGACCACGCCATCATGCAGTGGAACATTGAAATCGACGCGTACAAGCACTCTCTTGCCATTGACGTCGAGATCATCCAGTTTGAGTTTACCCATTGCGCTGCCTGTGCCAGTCTACGGATGAACTTCGAACCAGATAGAGAGGAGTGCTCCGGCGAGCACCCCTCTCCACGGTGCTATCTAGGCTCCGGCCGCTGCAGGCGCCTTCTTCATCAGGAGCGCCACCATGTCTACGGTCCGGTTCGCGTAGCCCCACTCGTTGTCGTACCAGCCCACAACCTTAACCAGGTTGCCGGACGACATCGTCGAAAGAGCATCGAAAACACATGAGTGCGGATTGTGAACGATATCAATCGAGACAATCGGGTCCTCCGTGTATTCGAGGATTCCAGCCAGCGGGCCGGAGGCCGCACTCTTCACGGCTTTGTTGATCTCCTCGACGCTTGCATCCTTCTCCAACTCGACGGTCAGGTCGGTGAGCGAGCCGTCGAGCGTCGGAACACGCAGCGCAAATCCGTCCAGCTTACCGGCGAGGTGGGGCAGGACGAGTCCCACCGCCTTCGCGGCACCGGTGGTCGTCGGGATAATGGATGTGGCGGCAGCCCGCGCCCGCCTGAGATCCTTGTGCGGCGCGTCCTGGATTCGCTGATCGGCCGTATACGCATGGACCGTGGTCATCAAACCGCGACGTACGCCAAACGCATCGTCAAGAATCTTGACCATCGGCGCTAGGCAGTTGGTCGTACAGCTTGCGTTCGATATGACCTCCTCCGTTCCCGTAAGCACATCGTCGTTCACGCCCAGGACGACGGTCGCGTCTACGGCGCCGCTCGCGGGCGCCGATATCACCACCTTCTTTGCACCCGCCTCCAGATGAAGCGCTGCCTTCTCACGCGTCCGAAAGACACCGGTCGACTCTACGACCACGTCGACATCCAGCGCACCCCAGGGGAGCTTGGAAGGGTCGCGTTCGCTGAAAACCTTAAAACGGTCACCGTCTATTTCGAGTCCGTCACCGTATGTGGTGACTTTACCCGGATAGACACCGTGAACTGAATCATACTTGAACAGGTGGGCCAGGGTCTTCGAATCGGTCAGATCGTTGACCGCGACGATGTCAAATTCGTCCGAGCCCCGTTCCATTATTGATCGGAATACCAGACGTCCAATTCTTCCGAAACCATTAATCGCTAATCTGATGGCCATCAGAGTGATCCTCCTGATTGGTCATGGGTGGAATGTCAAATGGGTGCGGCGGGCCATACTCCGTCTTCGACTTCTCCGATCTTGAGAGGACCAGCCGTCACGCCGTTTAGAGACTAAAAAATAGCAAACGAAGTCTCGACTTGGCGTGCTCAGATCATGAAAACGAGCAGGAATCGCATATCGCCACTGTGATTTATCTGTGCGTTGGACATCCGGGTGGTAGGTGCCGTTGCGAAGGCGATCGTGATGGCAATATCTTATACGGCTATGCCGTTTGACCCGATGCAGGTTGCAGACACCCACCGATACGCCATATGTCGACTCTAAAACCCACCAAGAAGATTTCGCGTCGCCAGGAGCTTCGCCAGGACACTGTTGTCACGTTCTCGTCGCGCGTGTGGCAGGCTCTTGACAACAATCGGAACCTCGCGTACGGTATTCTTGGCGTCATCGCTCTAGTAGTAGTTGGCATCATAGGGTATTCCTACTGGCAGCAGCAGCGCGAGGCGGATGGCCAGCGATTTCTTGCTCCGGCCGTCAGCCTTTACGAGTCCGGCGATTACGAAGCCGCACTGAACGGTTCCGATGATACGATGGGCCTGCTCGCGGTCGCGTCAGACTTCAGCATAACCAACGCTGGCAATCTTGCACGATTCTACGCGGCCGACGCCCTATTTCGGCTGGGTGAGTATGATCGATCGCTCGAGCTGTTTGAGGATTTCGACAAGGATGCTAATTATCTCGGAGCGAGCGCACTTGCAGGAGAGGCAGCGATCCACGAGATGAAGGGACAATACGAGCGCGCCGGTGACCTCTTCAGGCGTGCGGCATTCCTGTTTCCCAACGACGTGACGGCTCCGGGCTACTTACTTGAGGCCGGTCGCGCATACGAGCTCGCGGGCGACTACAAGGCAGCCGTCGATGCCTACAATGCGGTGACGAAAGAGTATCCGGCATCCACGCAGGCTCGCAATGTGGACATTCTCGTCGCTCGTGCCGGGGCGATGCAGGCACCCAGCTCGTAGAGCACACCCCATCCCTTGCAGAGGTGACTCATGCCAACGATCCTGGTCGTCGACGACGAAGCCAGTATTCGCCGAACACTGAAAGAAATCCTTGAGTACGAGGACTTCGAAGTAGATGAGGCGGAAGACGGCGAGGCCGCGCTGAGCGCCATGAAGAAAGCGCATTATGACGTCGTTCTGCTTGACGTCAAGATGCCGAAAAAGGATGGTCTGGAGGTTCTGGCGATCGCGTCGAAAGAGATGCCGGAGATCCCCATTGTCATGATTTCCGGTCACGGGTCAATTGAAACAGCAGTCGAGGCCACGAAGCTCGGTGCGTTCGATTTTGTGGAGAAGCCGCCGGACTTGAACCGGCTGCTGGTGACCCTCCGAAATGCTCTGGATCGCGGCCAGCTCGCGACCGAGAATCGACGAATGCGGCAGACGCTCGTCGAGCATCATGAGGGCGACCTGACGCCTATCCTGGGTGACAGCCCGGCGATTTCCAGAATCAAGGAGACGGTAGAGCGTGTGGCGCCCACCGAGGCCCGGGTGCTAATCACCGGGGAAGCAGGGACCGGCAAAGAGTTGGTCGCCAAGTGGATCCACCACTTGTCCAATCGCGGCGACGGACCCGTCGTCGAGGTCAATTGCGCAGCGATTCCCAGCGAGCTGATCGAGAGTGAGCTCTTTGGGCACGAGAAAGGTTCGTTTACGGGGGCGACAAAGCAGCGGATCGGCAAGTTCGAACAGGCAGACGGCGGGACACTGTTTCTTGATGAGATCGGCGACATGAGCCTGTCCGCGCAGGCGAAAGTGCTTCGCGTACTTCAGGAAAATCGGATCTCGCGCGTTGGCGGAGATCGAAGCATCCCGGTTAATGTCCGCGTACTCGCAGCAACCAACAAGGATCTGCTGGTCCGGATAGAGGAGGGTGAGTTTCGCGAGGACCTGTATCATCGCCTGGGCGTGATTCTCCTTGATGTACCTCCCCTTCGTGAACGTCGGGAAGATATACCTACGATCGCCGAGCACTTCGCAGGCCGGCTTACGCGACGCAACGGCCTCGATCCGAAACCGTTCGAGGATGAGGCGATGGCGCGCCTGCGAACCCTGGAGTGGCGAGGAAACGTCCGAGAACTCCACAACGTGGTAGAGCGACTACTGATACTCAGCGCCGGCGATAGCATCACCGCACGCGATGTCGATCGCTTCGTTCAGAGCGGCGGAGCAGGGGCCAACAATTTTGATACGCTGCTGGACCGGTTTGCTCAGTTCAGTGAATTCCGCGACGAAGCCGAGAAGCTCTTCATAGAGCACAAATTGTCTCACTTCGACTGGAACGTCAGCAAGACCGCCGAGGCTATTGGCATTCAGCGCTCTCATCTGTATAACAAGATGAACAAGTACGGGATCGAGCGCTGATCGACCATGAAGAGCCCGCCGACAGATGTCACACCTCTCGTTCGCGTCCGGGACCTGACGAAGTCGTACCCTGCCGCGCTCAGTGGAAGTCTTCTTGTCCTGCAAAGCGTCAGCTTCGATATCCGTAGAGGTGAGATCGTCGGGGTCGTTGGCGAGAGTGGCAGCGGCAAGAGCACGTTGCTACACCTGCTCGGCGCTCTTGATCGACCAGATAGTGGTGACGTCCTCTTTGAAGGCGACAACATCTTTGCGAAAGAGGATTCTGACCTGTCGAAGTTTCGCAACCAACACGTCGGATTCGTATTCCAGTTTCACCACCTGCTGCCCGAGTTCACGGCTCTTGAGAACGTGGCGATGCCGGCGATTATCCAGCAACGTCCGCTCCGGCAGGTGCGCGGGCGCGCTCTCGAACTTCTCGACATTCTCGGCATCGCGGACCGTGCCGATCATCGGCCTCACGCCCTGTCGGGGGGCGAGCAGCAACGCGTGGCAGTCGCTCGGGCCCTCATGAATGCTCCGAGGCTGGTTCTGGCCGACGAACCGACCGGAAATCTGGATGGCGACACCGCTCATCGACTGCAGGAAGAGATCGTCAGGCTAAGCAGAGACCTGGAGCAGACGTTTGTGCTTGCAACGCACAGCACGACGCTTGCCGGCATGGCTGATCGACTGCTGCGGCTCGAAAACCACGTCATTTCGGAAGAACCCGCAGCGCGGCGACAAGGATCTGATGTGACGTCGGGTGGTTAAAAAGGGTGCTGGGGCAGGAAGAAATCACTTGATCAATCTTTACGGATACAACGCCTATTCTCATGATTCCATTGCAGACGATTCTTGATCCGGCTGTGGGCTACGTCGTAGAGGAAGTTGATCCGTCCACGGACCTCGTGGCCGCCATCGAGGATCTGAAGCGCGAAAAGAATGCCATTCTGCTTGCGCACTATTATCAGGAGCCCGAAATCCAGGACGTCGCCGACTACATCGGGGATTCGCTGGGGCTATCTCGACAGGCCGCCGAGACCAGCGCGGATATCATCGTGTTCGCCGGTGTCCACTTCATGGCGGAAACGGCCAAGATTCTCAGCCCGTCAAAGAAAGTGATTCTTCCGGATCTCAATGCGGGCTGCTCACTGGCTGACTCGTGCCCGGCCGACGAATTTGGCGACTTCATCAAGCTGCACCCGGGCCATATTGTTATCTCGTACATAAACTGCACGGCAGCCACGAAGGCCCAGACGGACATCATCGTCACCTCGTCAAATGCCGAGCACATTATTCGACAAATTCCCGCCGACCAGCCAATCATATTCGCGCCGGATAGAAACCTGGGTCGCTATCTGGCGAAGACCACCGGTCGGACGGACATGGTGATATGGGATGGCGTGTGCATAGTTCACGAGACGTTCAGCGAGAAGAAACTGGTCCGCCTCAAAATGAGGAATCCCGGTGTACCGGTCCTCGCGCACCCGGAGTGCGAAGAAGCCGTTCTTCGGCACGCTGACTTCATCGGATCCACAAGTCAGATCCGGAAGTACGCTACCGACAATAGCGCGTCGACCTTTATTGTTGCGACCGAGGAAGGGATCCTGCATCAGATGAAGAAGGACAACCCGGACAAGCAGTTCATTCCGGCTCCACCTGAAAGCGGATGCGCCTGCAACCAGTGTCCGCACATGCGGCTCAACACGATCGAAAAACTCTACCTGTGTCTGTTGCACGAGTGGCCGCAGATCGAGATGGAGGAATCGCTTCGCCTTCGCGCACTGCGCCCGATCGAGAAGATGCTCGAGATGAGTGCCGCGATCAAGTAGAGCTAGAACCGGAATCTCAGGCCCGTATAGGGCTCGAAGCGCCGCTGCACGACGAAGCGGTCTACCCCATCCGCCTGTTGCTCCGCACGTTCGTAGGAGTAGATTGCTCGCACGAACAGCCAGAATCCTCGGGCGACGTGATAGTCTGTTCGAAGCTGAAGCGTCGTCTGGTCTCCCACATCATTGAAGAGCGTAAAAAAGCTCTTGAGTCCGCCACGATCCTGAGACACCTGCGCGGACAATCGGCCGGTCTGGAAGAAAAGTCGGAGGTGGTACTCGCTGAGCGGGGCGCCCCCGAAATGTCTCCGGAAGCTATACCAGAACTCGAATTGATCGAAAAATAGCACTCGGAGTTCCGTTTCGAACGACGTTCCGCGCTCCGCGTCCTGAAGACGAAGTCCCACGAGAGCATCGATGGGATCTGTACCGGAGAAGTCTTCTGACTTGATTATTCGTGCACTGGGATTGTTAACACGGTACAGCGAACCGACGTATCCAGGGATGAATCCGTCATCGCTGACGTATAGCGCAAAGCGCAGTCGAAACCGGGCGACATCGATGAAGTTGTCGCTCAACATTTCGCCGCCGAGTCCGAAGCCGGCGCCGGCGTCTCGATACGCACTTACGGTGGCGAACGGTTGGATGATCACTTCGCCAACACTGGCAGCAGTGAACCGAAGGTCGAACGTGTATGCGGTGATGAGCGGTTCTCCACCAAATTGACGACGATCTGTTACGTAGGCCGCTCCAATTTCAAGCGACCGCGCGTTCTCTTCCTTCGCCCAGAAGAGAGGCCGAACGGAAAGTCGTCCGCCCATGACACGATTCATACGCACGTCATCACTGAACACACGGACGTCGAACATAGGACCCGGCCACATTGCCTCCAGGCCGACCGTGCGATCATCCCAGACCGTCTCCGAACTGAAGAAGTTGGCGACGTGTCCGGTCCCGAGTCGGAACCGGTTGGTCGGGCCCGCGCGCAGGTAGAAGCCTCGCGGGGAAGGAGTCAGGCGCACGAACTCGACGAGGCGCAGGAGATCGTATGCTCCGTTGATGTCCGGGTCGTAAGCACCCGAGATACCGCCGCGAAACGTGCCATTGAAGCGGGCCGAGAGGTCCATGCCGCGGTATTCGACAGTAACACCTGTGGCGGCGCGCCAGTCGGGACCGATTAGGGACAGGCCGCCCCGGACGTCTGCGTTGATCGATCGGCGCCAAACCGTTCCGGACGCCGTTTCCGAAGGATCGTCGGCCGAACCAAAGTTGGCCGGCTGGGCGATCGCCGTCGCATGCGCAAGCAAGAAAACTATCAATGACCGGGTGCGCACGTTCGTTGGTGTCCGCATTCATGACGTCGGGCTATACACAAGGTACGCACAGACGGCACGTCCTCAGAAACAAGACGGCGTAGGAGTCGATATCAAGGGCGGCCACACGATCTTCGCCGACCACACCGGATGACAGCAGAACATCTTCCACTATTTCCACTCGATCTGGTCCTGTATCCCGGCGAGACGGTACCACTCCACATCTTTGAACCGCGATACAAGGAGATGATCAGGGATTGCCTTTCGGGTGATCGATCCTTCGGCGTCGTCCTGGCGGTTGAAGGTGTGCTGTCGGACGTCGGGTGTGTCGCGGAGATTCGGCAGATACTGAAACGGTATCCAGATGGCCGACTCGACATCGCTGTCGAGGGCCGCCAGCGATTTCGTGTGCGAGAAGTCTCCGAGGACCGACAGTACATGCAGGGGCGCGTAGATGTACTACCCGAAGCGTCGGAGGAAGTGGACCCGAACATCCAACAGCGGGTCATTGCACAACATATGAAGCTTCTGGAACTGGCCGGACGAGACGTGAGCCCGTCGATCTACGAGGACGTCGACATGGTTTCGTTCTTCATCGCTCAGAATGCCGGCCTGACACTCGCCCAGAAGCAGAGCGTACTTGAGAAGGAATCTGAGTCGGATCGGATCTCGTTTCTCGTGTCGTTCCTGGAAGGGTTCATACCGCAAGTGGAGAAGATGGGCACGTTGAGGGAGAAGATCCGGTCGAACGGTCACTTCAAGGATTTTCCGCCAGATGTAAGTGAGGACTAATTATTGGAAAAGGCTATGACCCGCATGGGCGATTACATCCTCAGGTCGATCGACGCCGGCACGTTCGGACTCGACGGCGGAGCGATGTTTGGTGTCATCCCCAAGCCACTGTGGGAGAGGAAGATCGCCGCCGACAACCGGAATCGTATCCGGCTCGCGATGCGATGCCTGCTCGTCGAAGGCCAGGACCGGCTGATCCTGATTGACAACGGAATCGGCACGAAATTCGACGAGAAGTTCGGTCACATCTACGATGTCGACACAAATTCTTCCAGCCTCGAGGGTTCGCTTCACGGGGCGGGCCTTGGGCTGGATGATGTCACTGACGTGATCTTGACACACCTTCATTTCGATCACTGCGGGGGAAGCACCATGAGATCCGGAGATACTCTGGCGGTTGCGTTTCCCAATGCCAGGTTTCATGTCCAGGTTGATCACTGGCGGACGGCCAACGCGCCGAATCCTCGCGAGCGGGGGTCATTCCTGAAAGAGAATCTTGCTCCGCTCGCGTCGTCGGGGCAGCTAGTCCTTTGTGATGGTGAGACCGAGCTGTTTCCGGGGGTATCCGTAATGACCGTCGATGGCCACACAGAGAAGATGCAACTTGTCAAGCTGGAAGGGGGTGGCAAGACGCTGGTCTATGCAGCCGATCTGCTGCCCACGCGATTTCACCTTCCCGCGGCGTGGACAATGGCGTACGACGTAGAGCCTCTGGTGACGATCAGGGAGAAGGCTGCATTTCTAAATTCGGCGCTTGAAGGAAACTGGCACCTGTTCTTTGAACACGACCCGGAGGTCGAAGTTGGATCGGTTTCGATGGGAGAGCGAGGGCCCCGGGTCGTTGACGAGAGACGGCTTGATGAGTTGTAGTTTGAGATAACCAGTACAACCCCCTGATTATGGACAGCGAGTCTAGTTCGGGAACGCCCACCGGTGTTCAACACGACGTGCGAAAGATCCGACGAAGTATTTCGTCCATCTATCATGACATCAACAATCCGATTTCGATCGTTGCGGGAAATACCGAGATACTGATTGAGATGGCGGCGTCCGCGGGTCTGGGTTCGGAGTTTGTGGATCCGCTGAGGGACATCGACAAGGCGACGCGTCAGATTTCGGAACAGGTTGAACGCCTCATTGAGGTTCAGGACCTTATGCCGGACTAGGATCCGCCGGTCCGTTTTGCTCGCTCTGTGGACAAACGACCAAGATTGACTTGAAACGGATCACAATGCGGTCGATCCCCCGCATAAGAGGAACTCTGCGGTCGAATACCGTTACAAACCCGCTCGGAGCCGATTACAAGCCGTCCGGTTTCCCTGCCTTTTTCCACGGTCGACGGCGCGTTATCTTCCCGGGTGCTGATATGCCCGGGTCAAACAACCGATAATCGAACAAGCCTATCGTGACATTCCGCTACGATCTGTACCGTTGAAGTAAGTAACCAGACAGAGCCTCGTTCCGAGGCAAACGTTAGCGGATCTTGTTCGAACAGCGTACCCATCGTCAATCGTCCGGCCGCATGCGGTCGGACCATCTCCGGCCTTCCGTCGGGATTCTCATGCTCGCGATCGCTGCGATGTGGGCCCCGGCGATTCGTGCGCAGAACGTGGCCACGTCGGTAGAGCAGTCGACTACGTCGACGACCGTCGAATTCAACTTCCAATGGTCGAGCACCCTCCGCGCCGCCGTTGACTCAGTTTCGTTGTCGTCTCCGCAGCTGTCAGCGGCGATGATCAGATCGATCACGGGGGGTGAACCTCTGGCGTCCGAGACCATTCCGGTGTCAGCGAATGCTACCGCCCAAATCGTAGCTGCTGAGTACGATGAAGTCGTGGTTTCAGTCGGTTCGGCTCCTAGATCGCTGCTTCGATCTCTATCGTCGGACATTGCCAGTGTCGACGGAGTAGGTTGGCAAAGGAAGCGGCTCGTGGGGTCTGTTGCCGTTCGTCCGGTTCACTACGACGCAGCGTCCGGGCGACTGCGCCGGTACAGGCGCATCGTGGTCCGTGTTGCGGGAGGCGAATCTGCAAATTCGAAGCGATTGGCGACAGGTCAGTTTGTGAACGGGCATCTCTCCGTTGAGAGAAGCGTTCTTGCCGACGGTACCGTTTACAAGGTGCCGATAGCCGAGGAGGGAATCTTCAAGATCGATCGCAGCTTCCTCTCGCAGCTGGGCCTCAACCCTGACAATGTCGAGCCGAACAACGTCCAGGTCTTCGGGAATGGAGGAGCGCCACTTCCCGCGCTCAATTCGGATATCCGTCCAGCCGACCTGCAGGAGCGTCCGGTCTTGGCTGTGGGTGGGGGTGATGGTTCGTTTGCCGCGGCTGACGCTGTTTTCTTCTATGCGCGCGCACCCAGCGGTTGGCGATTCGACGATGAGACGAGTGAGTGGCAGCACTACGTGCATCCGTTTTCGAAGCAGAACTACGTCTTTGTTCGCGTCGGCGTTGGTAGTAGTGCGAAGGTCGAATCCGTGGTATTCCCGAATCTGCAATCGCCTGTCGTGCTGACTGAGGTGGTCGGGCGACATTTCGTAGACCCCGATGTGTTCATATGGAGCAAGGAACACGGAAGTGGCCACACGTGGGTGAGTAACCCGATTCAGTCAGGCGGGCGATTCGACATCATGAGTGGCGTCAGTCTTCCCGGCTTCGCCGGCGGTGACATTCAGATGACCTCCCGTGTCGCGATAAAGTCGAACCCGCTGGCGACCGTGCAATTTGACGCAGGGTCCCAGGTATTGGGCTCCATCTCGGCGTCACGGATCATATCGCCAGGCGCCGAGCAGCCTTCGGCGGCTGTTTCGACTCGATCGTTCTCCTATCTCTCCGCCCCGGCAGGACCGTTGAGCATAAGAATGACCCTGCTCCAACAGAGCAACGATCCGCAGGCTGCGCTCGATTGGCTTCGGCTCACGTACCCTCAGAGGTTGCAGGCGGTCGACGGAGTTCTTCGATTCAGCACGCCGTCCGCGGCATCCGGCGCTCACGAGCTCCGGTTGGGCGGATTCATCACGGCGCCGACCGTCTGGGACGTCACGAACCCGGCAGCCATTCGTGCACTTGAGGTGCGCCAGGGGTCGGGTTCATTCGACCTCCAGCTCGACCTTGTCGGTGCTGCTGAACCAAGAGAGATCATTGCGTTCGACGTGACGGCAGCACGACTGCTCGATTCGGAGCTGGCCTCTCTGGTTCCGGCTCAGAATTTACACGGGCTGGCCGGATATCCGGACTTCGTAATCTTTACGCCGCCCGACTTCCGTGCCATTGCCACCCAACTCGCGGATCGCCGTCGTAACGAGGGCCTTGTCGTGGAAGTCGTGGATATCCAGAGCCTGTATAACGAGTTTTCCGGCGGTGTCCCGGATATGCGGGCGACGCGCGACTACATCAAGTTCTTGTATGACCGGGCGCCGGATGACGAGAATCTGATCAAGTACGTCCTGTTCCTTGGCGACGGCCATTTCGACTACCGTGGGCTCAGGACAGGCATCTCGCAGACTCCAAACCACATATTCCCGTACGAAACAGAGGAGTCCTATAACCCCGATCGGAGCTACACATCGGACGACTACTTCGGACTTCTGGATGACGGGGAAGGTGTCTGGGAATACCGGGGCTTCGGATTCACATCCTTCGAACGAATGGATGTTGGTATCGGCCGTTTCCCTGTTCGAACCGTCCAGGAAGCGCAAATGATGCTGGACAAGGTGGTGTCATACGAATCGCCGGAGACGTTCGGTCCATGGCGGGGTACCTACACTTACATCGCCGACGATGCGTTTACCGGTGCAACCGGCAACCGTCCCGAAAGCGATCTGCATCTTCAGAATATCGATTCGGTTGCGGAATTGGTTCGACAGGGGCTCTATCCGTCGATCAACGCGCGCAAAATTTACGGTGAGTCGTTCGAGCGAGTGTTTCTGAATGAGTTTCGGATTCCGGACGCCAAGAAAGAGATCCTCAAATCCATTGAGAGCGGGACCCTGGTCGTCAACTATTCGGGGCACGGTGGTCCGAGTGGACTCGCCCAGGAGGAGCTCTTCACGAAGGAAGATGCTGCAGCGCTGACGAACAGAGACAAGTTGTCGGTCTTCATCACGGCGACGTGCTCGTTTGGCTGGTGGGACATCGATGATTTCGAAAGTGGTGCGGAGACTCTCCTCCTGAATCCAGACGGCGGTGCCGTTGCGATGCTGACGACGGTCCGGCTCGTCTACACGTCGAGCGACACTTCGTCGCTGAATCCGGGATTGAATCGAGCCCTGAACACAGAGCTGTTCCGCCGCGACGCCGCGGGCCTGCCGGTACGTCTCGGCGATGCGATGCTTGGCACCAAGAATACCAGCGTTGGCCTGCTGGGCAACAGTCGCAAGTTCAACCTCCTGGGCGACCCGACCATGCGCCTCGGAATTCCTCCGCGCGAGACGACCGTTGACCGCGTGAATGGTGTGGATGTCAGCGAGGGTACCGGGCAGCTGCCGGCACTGGAGCGCATCACTATAGCAGGCTCGGTCCGGCGAGTCGATGGTTCGATCGACGATTCCTTCGACGGCCGGGTTGCAATTACAGTCTTCGACGCGGAGCGAGAGGTGCCCATCCGCTATCGTGCATTCATGCCTACACCTTACTATCTGGTTCGTGAGGATCTCATCTGGAGAGGCTCGGTTCGCACCAGCAACGGACAATATGAAGCTACCTTCGTCGTGCCGAAGGACATCTCGTACAGCAACCGGTCGGGCCGCATATTCACCTACGCAACGAACGCGGACGGTCATGCGATGGGCTATACGGAGAATGTCGTAGTCGGTGGTACGTCGGCGAATCCTCCGGACGACTCAGTCGGTCCGGAAGTATCGCTCTTTCTCAACGACACGACCTTTGTTTCAGGCGGCCTGACGCACCCGGAGCCGTCGTTGATCGTCAGGTTGTTCGATGAGAGCGGTATCAATACGGTCGGGGCGGGGGTCGGACACGAGTTGCTGCTTGTTGTAAATGGCGAGGAAAGCTCAGCTATTGATATCAGTTCAAGCTTTCAGGCCGATGAGAACTCATTTCAGCGCGGTGCCGTTCAGTGGGATCTGTCCGCGCTCCAGCCCGGTCCCGGTAGCGTGTCTGTCAGAGCGTGGGATGTTCTGAACAACTCGTCGAGCGAGACGCTGGAATTCCTTGTTTCCGAGAGCACGGACCTGACAATTCGCAACGTCTACAACTACCCCAACCCGACCAGCGGTCGCACGCGCTTCATTTTAGAGCACAATCAGTTACCGGGAACGCTGGCGGAAGCAAGAGTCCGGATTTACTCTCTAAACGGCCGGCCGATACGAACGATGGAGGGGTCCGAGATTTTGCCGGCTGGCTCTCTCGGCGCCGGTCCCGTGGTTGCAGAGTGGGACGGACTGGATGATGACGGCGATCGCGTGGCGACCGGTGTCTATTTGTACAAGGTGACACTGGAGGTAGAACGTCCCGAAGGCGACCGACAGATCGCGGAGCAGATAGAGAAACTTGCACTTATTCGGTAGCGGCTTTTGCCAAAACCTTTTCCTTCTTACGACGTCAATTACACAACGCACTAGAGTGAAGATCATGAACCGTTCCAATTCGATCACACAGCACCGCATGAGCGCGATCCGCCGGGGCGGTTCCGTTGCACTGGTGCTCGCCATGGCGCTCGCTCTCACGAGCCCCTTCGCCCGTGCTCAGGTCGGTGGGGCGGGAGTCGTATTTCTCAAGATCGAACCCGACAGCCGAAGCGCCGGTATGGGTAACGCCGGAGTGGCACTGGCGGACAACGCCAGCGCCAGTTTCTGGAACCCGGCCGGGCTTGCCTTCCAGACTGGCACCGAAGCTGGTATCACGCACTCAAACTGGCTACCGGAGTTTGACGTGGGTCTGTTCTACGAGTACCTCGTCGCCAAGCACCACGTCCCTGGCTGGGGAACGTTTGGCGCTCATGTGACCTACCTGAATCTTGGCGAACATGAGGGCCGCGATGAGCAGAACCTGCCGACGGGCACGTTCCGCTCGTACGACCTGGCTCTCGGCGCGTCCTATGGATTCAAGGTCTCGAAGAACTTTGCACTCGGTACGAGTCTGCGGTTCATCTACTCAAACCTTGCGCCAGGCCAGACCGTCGGTTCTCAGGAAACCAAGGCCGGTGTCTCTACGGCCTTCGATCTCTCAGGGCTTTATCGAACCGACCAGTTTAACCTGGGCAGCATTCCGACCACGTTCTCGGCAGGTTTTAATCTGGCGAACATGGGTCCAAAGATCCAGTATTCGGACAGCGATCAGGCGGACCCCATCCCGACCAACTTTAGGTTTGGCACCGGGTTGTCATTCGACTTTGACGAATTCAATTCATTGAACTTCGTGGTCGATTTCAACAAAGACCTGATCGATCGGGATTCGACGGGCTCCGCATCCTGGTATAAAGCCATCTTCAGTTCGTGGAAGCCGATCAATATTGATCTGACCGTAAATGATGACGAGGATGATGTCGAGAAGGTGGGAGTGTTCCGCCAGTTGACGATCGGCGGCGGGCTCGAATACTGGTACAACAAACTGTTTGCACTTCGCGGTGGCTACTTCTACGAGGATCCGTACAACGGCAACCGGAAGTTTCTCACACTGGGAGCTGGAATCAGGTACAATATTATCGGTGTTGACTTCTCGTACATTTATGCTCTCGAAGAGGACTCGCCGCTTGCCAACACGATGAGATTCTCGCTGTTGCTGAATTTCGCCGGTTAACCCGAATTGCAGATTCGCGAATCTGGCAGGCCGCAAAGGATGGATAGAGGTCGAAGTAAGCAGAAACTGCTTAGCTGTCTCGGCCGACGTCGTATTCTCTGTGGCCTGTTGCTTATTTCTGCCGTCGCAGGACGTGCCGGTGCCCAGGGAATTACTCCCCGGATTCATCGGATTCAGGCGACCTCGCAGTCGGTTGAGAAGCCGACAACGGGATGGTTCACCGTCATAGGACTCCAGGTGGAGTTCCAGCCCGATACGTCACGATTTACCTCGGGCGAGGGTACGTTTGCCTCGGATCCGTACGGTGGCCTGGTTCCGAAAGTAGACCCCCTTCCTCACGACTCCTCGTTCTTCAGGGCGCATCTAACTGCCCTTCACAACTATCTGCGTTCGGTGTCGGACGGGCAAGTCCAAATCCAGCCCATGCTACTTCCCGAGGTCGTCCGGGTCACGGGAAAAATGGAGGAGTATAGCCCCGTCGGATTGGATGCCTCGTCCGACGAGCAGCTATCGAAACTGGCTTCGCTTGTCACCGAGGCCTGGACGATCGCCGATCAGCAAGTGGAGTTCGTCACGCCTATTGGTCTCGATCCGGAGCGAGTTCTATTTGTTCTTTTTCACGCAGGCATAGGTCGCGATATCGAGCTCGTCGGTACCACACTCGACAAGACGCCGCTAGACCTTCCATCGATCTACTTCGACGGCATTTCGCTCGATCGACTTGGGGCGACTGGCCTGAGCTTCAAGGGACTGCCCGTGGCGAATACGGCCGTGATTCCGCGCACGGAAACGCGGCGAGGATTTGATTTTCTGTCGGACGAGTACTTTCTCGTCGAGCTGACGACAAACGGGCTGCTCGCGGCAAGTTTTTTCAATTTCCTGGGCGTTCCAGATCTGTTCGACACTGCGACAGGGGAGAGCGCGATAGGTCCTTTCGGACTTATGGACCCCCTTGGAATCTTTGCATATGGCGGTCTGATTCCGCCCGAGCCCAGCGCCTGGACGAAGGTGTTCCTGAAGTGGGTAGAGCCGATTGAGGTTCGCGGAGGCCTTCCGGTAGAGCTGACGTTGCGTGCTGCATCCGGGCCGGAGTCGGATGTCGCGCGTGTATGGATCTCGGACTCAGAATACTTCTTGATCGAGAATCGACATCGCGATGTTGATGGTGACGGATTATCGCTGCAGGTCTGGAATGACGGAACGGTTACGGATCAGTCTTTCGAAAACGGTGATCCGGAATTCAACAGCAGAACGATTGATGGATTTGCGGGTGGAGTCGTGATTGGTGTCGACGATCACGACTGGGCATTGCCGGGCGGCCTGGACGAAAACGACAATCCGCTTGTCGGGGGCGTCCTCATCTGGCATGCCGACGAGCGTAAGATCAGGCAGGCCATCACGACGAACACGGTGAATGCCGACCCGTCGTGGAGAGGGTTGGATGTCGAAGAGGCAGACTCGGGCCAGGACCTCGGATATCCGTCCCGGGGACTATTCGGTTCTGCGCTCGATCTTGGAACGCCATTCGATTTCTTCTACGCTGGCAATCCAGCGACTGTCATAACATCGTCGGGTCGCGAGGTGGTGCTGTATGAAAACCGTTTCGGCGACGACACCTATCCTGACAGTCGATCCAACGAAGGCGGACCGAGTTTTGTCGAGGTTGCTGATTTCTCGGCACCGGGGCCGGTCATGTCGGCGGTCGTGCGGCGAGTGGGTGGGTCGTCGGCGAGTCCGGCAGACGACGCCTCCTTTCATCTTGAGGACGCGTACCAGACTGAATCTGCGACAGGCGTCAAGTGGTGCGACGAGGCAGCGAGTCCGTTCTACGCTGTGGCTGTCAGGCATGCCGGCACGGGTCGTCGCGCGTTCGTCTTCGCGGACGACGACGGCCTTATTTCGATTGTCGAAGACGTCGAATTTGTCGAGACCCAGTCCGCCTGCGTTCGTGATGAGTTATGGACGATATCGGTTCTTGAAGGGGAGTTCCAAATCACGCGGATCGATCCGAGAACGGGTCAGACATCATCGGAGCCAGTCGGCGTTTCGGCGGACGACTATTTGCCTGTGTCACCGATAATGATTGTTGGGGCGGATGCTTACATCGTGTTTGCCTCCGCCATCGGTGGTCTTATCCTGACACTGGATTCGGCCGGTACAGTCGTCTCGTCCGTGGCGCTCCAGAGCGTGCCTCTGGGAGCATCGTATGGAGGGGAAGGGAGGCTCGCCATTGGTTTTGATGGGTCAATCGAGCTCGTAAGTGCTGATGGATCCATCGTGACCACCTGGGAAACCAGCGCGCTCGGTGTAGGTGCGGCAGGCACCTGGGCGTTTGGCACTGACGTTGATGGAATTCTGGGCGTAGCGGCTCCACGGGATGGACGGATACTTCTGTTGCAGGAATTAGGTGAGATTCGCGTACTCGATCCGCTCCGCATTCTTCGGTCGTCACTGGAGTGGAACTGGCCGGATCGTGTTCCTGCTCCGATGCTAGATGATGTTGATGGCGACGGCAGGCTGGATGTCGTAGTCGCGCGTGGTAGTCAGCTTCTTGCGTTTACACGTGGCGGCGCGCTGGCCGAAGGATTTCCGATCGACCTGCGGTCGCCGGCCACGGCGCAGTCCCTGATGATCGGGGGAGTGGAGCGCACCCGTCCGATCGTACTCGTATCCGGGGAGAACGGATACGTCAGCGCGTTCGACATGGAGCAGCGCGGTCGTCTGGTCGATGGCTTTCCGCTGCCTGCGGGAGGCTCTATCGTCGCAACGCCGGGTCTACGATTGGATCGTCTTTATACGGTATCAGTCGATGCGGACTTTCGCGTCTGGGACCTCGTCGAACCCGGCGAGCCGCGATGGGGTGAATTCCTCGGAGGGTCCGGCAACCTGTCGTTTGTGGAGCTTGCGGAACGTGATGGAACGTCGCCGGACGCGGGAGCGCTATTGCTTGCAGCAGAGACATACAACTGGCCAAATCCAGTGCGGGATGGACGCACTAATTTCAGGGTCGCGACGACCGACCACGCCTCGGTCGTCATCACGATCGTAGATATGGCAGGTGGATTCGCGGGTAGCCTGAGCGTCCCGGTGGTTCGGCCCGGGGCCCCCTTCGAAATGACGTGGGAAACAGACGCACCGAGCGGTCTGTACTTCGCGCGCATCACGGCAACCTCCGACTCCGGAAGATCTGAATCCCGACTGATCAGCCTGGCGATCGTTCGATGAATCGAAGCCTCACGATCATAGCGACCGCATTCTGCCTGGCGTCGATGCTTCCGGCGTCGTCCACCGCCCAGGTGTCTCCATCGTTCTATGATTTCGTTCGAGGCGACCTAAAGTGGAGTACCCTCGAGACGCCGCATTTCCGGGTACACTTCCATTCGAGCGCGGATGGTCCCACGAGTGAGCGGTCCGCCCGGATCGTGGCTTCGATTGCGGAAGAAATCTACGGTCCCATTACCGAGCTTTACGCTCACGAGCCTGATGCGAAGGTCTCGATTGTCCTGCGCGACTTTGAAGACTATTCCAACGGTGCCGCATACTTTTTTGACAACGTCATACAGCTCTGGTCGCCGGCTCTGAACACTCCGTTTCGTGGTCGGCACAACTGGCTGCGTAATGTCGTGACGCACGAGTTCACCCACATCGTGCAAGTCGGCGCCGCGATGAAGTCGACGCGGCGAGTCCCTTTCTATTACTTCCAGATGCTCACGTACGAGGATGTCCGCCGCCCGGACGTCCTGTATGGTTATCCGGACGGCATCGTCACGTACCCGATTCCGGTCGTCAACAATCCGGCGTGGCTTGCCGAAGGCACCGCACAGTACCAGCGAACCGGAATGAGCTTTGACACGTGGGATTCTCATCGGGATATGCTTTTGCGCACCCGCGTACTAGCGGATGAAATGCTGTCGCTCGCCGATATGGGAGGGTTCTACTCGCACAACAGTCTCGAGCGCGAAACGGTATACAACCAGGGGTTTGCCTTTACGCAGTACCTCGCCGGCAGGTATGGAGAGCAGGCGCTTCGGGACCTCACGCTGTCGCTGGGATCCTGGAAGTCATGGAATTTCCAGCGCGCCGCCAGGAAAGCCCTGGGCGAGAACGGCAGATCTATCTACGAGGACTGGAAGGAGGATTTGAGCAGCGGGTATGCAGAGGCTACGTCGAAGGTCCGCACCGATCCGGTCGCTGGCCGACTTCTTCAAGGAGAGGGCTTCCTCAATCGACACCCGGCGTTTTCGCCGGAGGGTGATCGATACGGATACGTTTCAAATCGCGGACGTGACTTCAGTCAGACCGGACTGTACGTCGTCGACAGTAACGGTCATGAGGAACTTGTTCTGAAAGGAGAGGGTCTCCTCGAAGATCCCTTCACCTATACCTGTGCGCTTGGACATCGCGTTGCGTCACGTGCATTCGGATCATTCTCCTGGTCGCCGGATGGAGGCAGTATCGTCTATTCTCGCCGCCGCGACAATGCAAAGGGCTACTACTTTGCGGATCTCTACGAATACGAGTTGGAGAGTCGAACCGAGAAA
>JABDKH010000324.1 GCA_013002345.1 Rhodothermales bacterium | reverse complement strand
GACGAGCACACCGAGCTGCCTTCCCATGACGTCAACCACAGTCAGCGTGACTTCGGAGAGCTGGGGGAGGTCGTAAGAGATCGTCGTCGTCGGGTTGAAGGGGTTCGGGTAGTTTGCTTCCAACGCGTATTCCTGAGGCAGATCCGAAACTGGAGAATTCGCCACCGGAAAGGGTTTGAAGCCAAAATCAGCGGTGTCGAATCTCTCTCCGGCGCTCAGAGTCACCGTAAGCGGTTCGTTGGCTGTGGTTAACACCGGCGGAACGCCGAACAGCGAGATCGTGTTCTCGTCGACGTCGACGCAGTAGTCACCGGGCACCAGGTCGGTGAAGACATAGGCGCCGTCGTCTGTGGTTGTTGTTGTTAACGACGGCGTTCCAGGACAAGCACCCGCGTTCAGAGCCACCGTCACGCCGCCGATGCCGGACGCCGCCGCATCATTCTGGATACCGTCGCCATCGGCGTCGTTCCAGATGAAGTCGCCGATCGAACCAGTTCTCCCTCCACCCGCTTCGACGATCAAATCATCAGACGCAGGACTCCCGGTCAGAGGCTCGGCGCCCACCTGCGCGGTAATATCACTCGTGGTGTTGTTGAAGTCGCCACCACTTCCTTCAGGCACTTGCAATGCCACGCTGAATGTACACGACGTTTCCGGTGCAAGGCTGCCGCCGGCTAGAGTCAGGAGAGACGTTCCGGTGAGCTGTGAGCCCGCTCCGCAAATGTCGTTGACGGGCAGGCCTGTCGCCTGCATACCTGCGAGGGTCGCCTCGAGGTCATCCGTAAACGTGATTGCTGTGGCATCGCCTTGCCCCGAATAACTGACGGTGAACTGCATCGTCACAATCGAGCCGGGAGACACCGGATCGTCCGTGAATTCCTTGCTCAATACCAGGGATCGTTCCGGGTTCGGGTCCTGAACGACCAGCGCGTCGGATGCACCGGAGCTTGCGAACTGCCCGCCACCGATCGTCGCGGATAGATCAGACGTCACGTTTGCATAGGTACCCGGTATAGCCCCGGCAGGCACAAGAACCGCCGCGCTGAAGCTGCACGATTCTCCAGGACCAAGAACACCGCCCGTAAAGATCAGAAATGTGGTACCGGTCAACGACGAACCCGGTCCACAGACGTCGTTCAATGTCCCGCTCGTGCTCGCGAGCCCCGCAACCATTCCGCCCAGGTTGTCCGTGAAAAGCAACCCTGTTGTACTCTCCGTCGCGCTGCGATTCGTGATGCTGAACTCCAGGTTGACGGTGCCGCCCGGAAGTACCGGATCGTCCGTGAATTCCTTTGTCAGCGTGAGCGGAGTCACGAGTATGTCGGCTTCCGCGATATTGCCTGTCGTAGCCATTCCGCCGACCATCGCCGTGACGTTCCCTGTGCGGTTGACATGGAGACCGAGGGGTGCGGCCGCCGGAATACTGAGCACTACGCTGAACGTGCACTCGGCACCCGGCGCAAGGCTTCCGCCGGTGAAACTCAACACATCGGTGCCGGCCAACTGAGAGCCCGGTCCACACGGATCCGTCAGGGGAGTATCAGATGCTACGAGGCCCGCGAAGACCGCATTCAGATCGTCCGTGAACGCAATGGCCGTCGCGTCACCCGGAGCCTCCGGTCCGTGAATGAGCGAAAACTCCAGAGTGACGTTCGCGCCGGGAGCCACGACAGATTCACTGAAGGCCTTTCTAAATGACGGTGGCGCAATAATCTCCAACTGGTCGCTGGCCGGACCACCCTCCACTTCTTCCGCGCCACCCACCAGACCCGTGATTACGCTTGTCGTGTTGACATACGTCCCTGATGGCATGTCCGAGGGAATGTCAAGAACCACGTCGAAAGTGCACGACTGTCCGGCGGCGAGGTTGCCGCCTGTCAGCGTCAGACCCTGTCTATCCGTGCCGAGAAAGGCAATCGTCATGGACGACCCCGCGCCGCAAAAACCATCAGCAGGGAAGGTCACTGACACCGGGAAAGGGAGGAACGTTGTGAGTTCGTCGTCGAATGCAATATCCGTAAGGCTCGACGCAGCATTGGTGTTGTCGATGGTGAATCGCAGCGTGGCAGTGCTGCCGGGAGACACGGGATCGTCGATGAACGTCTTGGTCAGGCGGGGTCCCGAAGCGGCAACGAACAGATCGTCCGCGGCCGGTCCTCCGACCACGCCAAAACCGCCAGCGGTGCCCGTGATGCTACTGGTCACGTTGCCGTATCTGCCAGGAGCCGCTCCCGCGGGCACTTGCAGTGTCGCGCTGAACGTGCACGTCGCTCCGGGACCCAGGGTAGCGCCGGAAAGTGTCAGCGTACTGGTTCCGGTCAGGGTACCTCCACCGCAAACATCGCTCTGCGCGCCGCTTGTACTCTCCAGTCCGGAGAGAACACCATCGAGATCGTCGGCAAAGATGATTCCGGTCGCGGCCTCTGCCCGGCTGAGGTTGGTAATGCTGAACTCCAGATTGACGGTACTGCCGGGATTAACCGGATCGTCCGTGAACTCCTTGGTGAAGGCAAACGGCGACGGACTGACCGTTAGAATGGCACCGGCCTTCCCGCTGGACTCCTGTGCGCTGCTGTCATACAACAGGTTACCGGTCGTATTGCCCAGTACGCCTACGGCTCCCCCGATGACGTCCACGACGACCTCACAAGAACCACCAGCTGCTACTGCCGGAAACGTTGCAACGCCGGAGAAGAACAGGTCGATCACACTCGATCCCGCGGCCGCGTTCAGCGTCGCAGGAATGAGGTCATTCTCACACGTCGTGGAAGCATTGGAGGGACTGGCGACCGTCATGCCTGCCGGCAGATTGTCCGCGAAGGAGAGGAATATGAGACTCTGAGCGTTGGCCGTATTGTCTATAGTGATTGTCAGCGTACTCCTTCCGCCAAACGACACGGTATTCGGGGAGAAAGACTTCGTGAACCCGGGCCGATCGGTGGACACCGTGAGCTCCGCCGAGGCAACGCCGGCGTTGCCGGCACTTGAGGTAAGATCGCTGGAAGTGTTCACATACGTGCCGGGTGCAGTGGCGGTCACGTTCACGCTGACCGAGCAAGACACACCAGCTCCAACGCGAGCGCCAGAAAACGTGATCAGTTCGCCACAGCTCGGGGCTTCCACTACCCCGTTTTCACAGGTTGTGGTAGATGCGCTCGGATACGCAACGGTCATCCCCGCCGGAAGGACGTCAGTAAAGGTCACGTCTTCGACACCACTTCCCGCGCTGTTGTCGACGTCGACAGTGAACTGCAGCGTGCTCACGCTGCCGGGACCAATGACAGGTGGCAGGAATGTCTTGTCGAAGTTCACATTCTGTGCATCGGCGCCTGCCACCACAGCGAAAGCCAGGCCCAGGAACAGAAAACGTGTGAAGAGGCGGGCCTGACTGTCATTGAGGCATCCGCGAGTCCGTGTCGTAGTCATTTGGATCGTACGAGCTCTTGTTCGAAAGCATAAAGGGTCAATCAGTCAGACGTTCTATCGCCTGGTTGCGGCGCCCCGAACGACTGATCTCGCCGGATCGGGCGCAGTCGCGATTGACTGTTCCAGTATTCCGTAAGGTAAATGAACGAACAAAAGAATGCGGGCCGAGATGCGGAGACTTTGTTGGCAGGATACCGGCGGGTGATTGTGGTCGTCGATGCAAGGCCGCGACTACTCTGTCCTTCAGTGCCGTCGCCGCTTTGCACCAGAACTTCCCGAATCCGTTCAATCCGACGACGACTATACCGTTTGAACCCCCGAAATGGGGACGTCGAGATCACGCTGTTCGACATGCTGGGGAGGAGGGTCCTGGCGGTCGACCGGGGAAGTCTGGCTTCGGGGCGTCACCAACAGATCGTCGACATGACGCGGTTTGCCAGCGGCGTGTACCTGTACAAGATTCGCGTGGTCGGTGATCGGACGGTGAGGTTCACGGTCGTGGGGAAAACTTGTCGTGGTTAGATGATCGAACATACTCCGCAGGCTGAGGGTGTGATCAAGTCGGTGCAGGTCTGGCACGGCGTCGAGACAAGAGGTATCCTCGCTTGACATTCCCACCCCCCCTTCCGACCATCTCCCTGCGACGCGTGCCGCGCCGATAAAGCGACCACGGTGATACTGCCTCTGAACGGTTCTCCTGTGACCATATCGCCGGCTTGAGCACGCGCGAATGCAATAGTCACCAACAGCCGTATCGAGACATGAAATCAGTACGCGTTTTCCTTGCTGCACTTTCCGTGGTCTTTCTGCCTTCTTGCCAGAATGGTAACACAGAGAGCGATGCATCTACCTTCGATTTCGAGGACGCCAGTGAGGTGATTACCGCAAGGACGAAGCAGTTCACGGAGTCTCACATTACCGGCGATCTGGAGTTTCTCGACAACGTGTTCACCGAAGATGCTCGCGCTTATCCGCCAGGGTCAGACAAGATTGCCACCCAGGCTGATATCTCGGCAGTCAACGCGCAGTACGTGAATGAGTACGGTGTTTCCGAGTTTACCGAGGTTTCGACCAATCGATACGGCGGTCCTGATTTTGTCGTGGATGAAGGGACCTACACCATGACGTACGGACCGGACAACACATCGGAAGCGGGTCACTACATAAACATCTGGAAGCGGGTCGACGACGACTGGAAGCTATTCGCCAATATGTGGACAGTTATGCCCGAGGAAACTGACTAGAAGGATTCGAATCGGGGCGGGGCGGGGCGAAGGCGAATCGCAACCTGGAGTCAATAGCCGTGCTCGCCTGCGCCGTCTACTTAAGCCGCTTCAACTCCAGAGACCACGTCGAGACAAGGTGGACGTTGGGTGTGTGTCGAGGGTTACCCGAATCGGTCCTGCGTTTCAAGACAGACTGACCTGCTCATGTGAACGAATACAGGTGACACGAACGAGAGTGTCGGCCAGCTGGACACCACGGACATACCGCGCCGACGGTAGAGTCTGATGGCACCCTCATTCTTCGCCGAGACGTGTAGTGACATTCGCTCAGAACCCTCCTCAACCGCCCGCTCCTCCAGCGAGTCCATCAACGCGGAAGCGATTCCTTGTCCACGGAACTTTTGTTGGACGGCCAGGGACAGGAGGTAGAAATCTTCGTCGGGAACGCTCTTCAGTATTCGCAAGATTGGCGCGAAGGCGATCCTGGTAGCCCTCATCCTCAGGGCCGGGAATCCAGCGGCCCGATTCAACGGCTCGTCAGAGAAGTCCTGCATGGCCCTTCCGGTAAAACCAGAGGCCATACCGACTATCTCCTGATCGACCTCCGCAAACGTCACGTTTTCAAACGAGTAATCGTTTTGAGGACATACAAACGCACGTGCGACGATCTCTTCAGAACGGGACCCGAGCATCAGGCGGATGAAACCTTCCGCCGCTTCATCCAGGTAGCGGGCAAATACGAGGCCTTCTTCGAACGTGGGCCTGGCAGCCCGAAGCACTATTGGCTTGCGGTTCGCCATCGACAATGGACTGGTGCGAGTGGTGCTTGAAGATCGTGACACATGCCGTCTTATGCACAAGAAGATGAACGCCAATGGCTGATTCTGGCAGCCTCGACCTCTCGTGGGAAGCCGCGGATTCCGACGGGCGTCCCTTCGATGCCACCGGCCTTCCCTCCGGCGTCTACCTGTACCGCCTCCGGGTCGGGGACTCCGTCGAGACGAAGCGGATGGTGGTGGTGCAGTAGGGCTCCCATGCGCACCTGGACTTGTGTTGAGCCGACGTCCATACCCGCGGGTGCGTCGATCAAAGCCTGACCAGCAGAATGATGAGCAGGGCCACCGCGAGACTCGAGAGCACTGCTCGTACCACGTTCCACGTATTCCAGCGTGGCTCGAAGTCGTTGCGAGCGGTCCGGCGCTCCGCTTCATCGAGATTGACAACGTCCAGCATTTGCAGCCTGTTGTTCAGAGGAACGTTGATGGCAACCGTTGGCAACTGAACACCGAGAATATAGACGATTGATGAAGCGACTAGAAGAAGCCGATCCACTCCTTCCAACTGCCCGAAGCCGAGAACGAGTGCTACCAGCAGCACGACGGCAGACCCAACCCAGACAATCAAGAATATTGGTTGGTTGTTCTGAATCACTCGATCCATGACCTGAAACGCGCGAATAAATTCTGCGTCATTCAAGTTTCTTATTCCTGGCATGGCCACCACGGCAAATGCAAACAGAAAGCCCGCCACAAGCGAACAAAGGAATGTGGCAACAATTGCTGCGGCTAGAAACAGATCCATAGTCCCTGTGTGATTGCACGCGCGGAATCTGCCATGCGTGGTCTCTCTCTCGAACAGGCTCCCTGCGCTCGTGGCCCCTAACATACGTCACGGGTAGGACTCCCAAACTGAAGGATCTACGCCAGTGCCACAAGGCCGATCGGTTCGGCCTTGCCTCGCAATTCCACATCGCCCAACGGATTGGGCTGAATGAATTCGGGGAGATCCAGAACAGATACGAGTGCGTCGGATGCAATCAGCCGCTGACCGAAGTGATTGCACATGGACTGAATACGCGCCGTCGTATTTAATACGTCGCCGTTGTAGACAATCTCTTTCTTTAGATCGCCTATTTCAGCGGTAATCACATCGCCGTAGTGCAACCCTGCCTTGAATTCCGGTACATGGCCGAACTGCGTCTGATAGTATTCTCGTCTGTTGTGGATCTCTGCGAGTATTTCAATGAACACTCGAATGCAGTTTGCATCGTGCAGTCCTCGCTCGACCGGCCAGGTTAGCACCACCTCATCTCCGATGTACTGATATATTTCTGCGTCCCGCTCCAGGATCGGCTCGGAAAAATCACGAAAAACCGTGTTCAAGAAGGAGAAGTACTTTTCACTTCCGAGAGTCTCGGCTAACATGGTCGACGATTTCAGATCCAGAAACATGAAGATGCGTCTCTCCACTCTCGGGCGGTGGTATTTCCCTGAGATGTACCGGAGAAGGGTGCGGGGACCGAGTAGTCGGCTGATGTGTCGGACGAACACAACGAGGACGTGAATGAGGTAGATGAGGGCTAGCTTAATTGGAAACTCCGCAGAAAGGATCCAGTCAGCGAAATCCTGGAGTGTCGCGCCCTGCATCAGGCCACCAATGAATCCAACAATGGTGATCGGGACGGCCAGGACGACCATGTACACAAGACTCTTTACGAGAATTGCCTTACCGACGGACATAGTGCGCGTAAAGCTGCCGACTTTCGACTCCTCTACAGCCGCAAGTGTTATTCCCACAGCCAGACCCACGCTGATCCCATCCAGCGTGCTGTGATTCGTTTCGATGTACTCCCAGACGAAGCCAATCGTGGAATACGTTAGTGCGAACCAGCCGAACAGCTGAAGTCGAAGGATCGTTCGTCGCCTAACGTTGCGGAACATCGGTAGAAAGGTCAATTGGCACCCAGAGTCCTCGCTTCATCGCTCAGGTGCTGGCCAGGATCGAGCCATATGTCACGACCGCCGCAAGCACGCAAAGCGTATCTCGGATTCCGATGCGCACGGGTGAATCGGTTCTAAGTGACGGTCGCACGGGGCTGCCACAAGCCTGAACCCGCTGAAGATAGAAACGTCGCCTCTCAGTTGTCGACCGGCCTTATTCAAGAGGTGACTTGAACCGGCGACCAACGGACTGTGAGTCCGATACTCAAACCGCTCCTGGAGCCGCAAGGTGTCGATCTTGGGATTGCAGGACGTGTGCCACGACAGCCCCGGTCGAGCAGTGGGTGACCGTCCTAACCTCCGGAAGCTACCTATACCGCAGGCAAGTCACGCAGAGCTTCGAGAACAAGCGCCCTGATCCGCGTCAAGACGGACCAGATGATGAGACGCTGATTCCTTGCCATTTAGCGGTGCCTACTTAGTAGCCTCTTCGACGACCACGTCAGCGCCTCGCTCAGACTCCAGTTTTCCATACTCAGTGCGAACGATAGAGAAGAGAGCGATCATCACGAGCAACAGGCAGGTCAGCGTGCCAACCCAGAACCAGCCGGACCTCAATACGGATCGGTGTGGCTTCGCTGTAGTCGCGGTCACTTCGGGCGTCACCATAAGGCGATAGCCCTTCTTCGGAATCGTCTCGATGATCTGAGGCCGACGCGAGTCGTCTCCGAGAACCGATCTCAAACGAGAAATCGTCAGTGTGACGACCTCGCTGTTCACAACGACATCCGCCCACACATTCTCTAGCAGCTCGGTGCGGGACACCACCCGACCATTGTTCGCCAGATAGTCCAGGACCTCCATTTCCTTTGTCGAAATCCGGAACGTCTCCTTCTTTCGTTGTATTGCGTTTCGGTCAACGTCAACCGTGTTTTGCCCCAGAGCGAATCGCTTCATCATGTGTCGGTTTATCCTCGGGATCGTTGATCTACGGACACGCTGTCATTCTGATTCGGATACTCGGCCAGAAATATCTTTGAAAGAACAAATAAACGACTTGCACAGTTTTTTCGAGATAACGGGTGATAGCTTCGGGTCCGTTTCACAAACCTGGTACGAGTGATGAAGGCCCGCTCAATTATCTCCTGGATTCTTTTCGTTGCGGTAGGTGCCCTGTACATCGCGATCGGGGCAGGGAAGTTCACGCCCGCTGCAGGCTCAATGTTCACTGGTTGGGGGCTTCCAGTCTGGCTGGCACCTGTCGTAGGGGTCGTTGAGATTCTGGGAGGAATCGCGCTGATGATTCCTCGGACGACACGCTGGGGTGTGTTGGCTCTGAGTGTCATCATGTTCGGAGCCTTCTGGACGCATATCGCGAATGCCGAGTTTCTTGGTATCCTCCGACCAGTTGTATTCAGCACGATCTTCTGGTCGGCCTGGTATCTGAGGAAGGTCTCGCAAAGGGGACCGGACGACGCTTCTGCCGGCGGTGCGAACACGCAGGTTGAGTAGACGATCGCCGCGGCTCATCGCGCACCGTCGGAACACCAGGGCGTCGGTCAGGACCTCCACGTACACGACATCATCATGCATATGTGCCGCAGTCTATGCGGGGAATCTCACAGCCGAACGTGACTGCGATCCTCAATCACGTGCTCAGGTCGCTCTCCAGTTTGTCAACGACTTCCCCCATCCAATCGACTCGCGCACGGGCATCTCGGACCGCCCCTAAATTGGCGAGGTAGTCCAGCGGCCGCTCATCCTCGGTCGCGGCCAACTCGGCTTGCGTTACCTCCAGGTACTTCTCAAGCGCCGAAAGACACTCCGAAGCAAATCTGGCCCGGTCGCGCGGACGCAGTATCTCAAGAAAGAAAGCACGGGCACGCACCGGGTCGAACACACAGGAGACGACTTCGGGATCGGACGCGCCCATAACCCATGTTTCAAGCGCAGCGCGACCCGACCGAGTCAACACGATCAACCTGCGGCTTCGGCCGTCGGAAGCATCCGCCGTCGACTCCAGAAGCCGCGTATTCTCGAGCCTCTTCAGTGCAGGATAGACTGAGCCTGATGAGCCACTCCAGTACGTAGATGGTGATCGACTCAGCGCCATGCGCACGGTGTACGCGGTACATGGTTGCAGTCTGTGCACGAGTCCTAGAACGACCCCTTCCAATTCCGTCAACTTCGCCATTGATCTTTTCCTCGAGAGATACGGGGTGCGAACTTGCCGACAGTCACCTGCAGCTAACACATCGTTCTACCGGACCACGATCGTAAGACGTTCCCCGGCGCGCTCCACAACCCACGTCAGATCGGACGGCCCACGAATCAGCTGCCCCAGAGACTGTTGGTCATACTCTGATATCGAACGTTCATTCAGACTCACGACCCGATCACCGACTTCGAAGCCTGCTTGCTCTCCAGGCGAACCGGGGTCAACGCCGGCGATTTCGCTCAGACCGCCTCCCGGACTGCCGCGAAATCGTACGCCCAACCGCCGCGGCACCGGAGCGGCCTGATCAGCCTGCTGCCGGGGTTCCGCTTCTTTGATCGACAACAGTCGCGAACGCTGATCAATGACAATCAGGAGTTCGTCGAGAACCTTCGAGCCGATATTTGCGAACGGTGCCGACGGGTCCATGAAAGTCAGGGTCGGATTCACGTACTCGAGCGTTCCGATCTTGACCGCGCCTTCGAGTTTTCGTTCGAGCAACGAGCGTTCACCACCCACTAGCCTGGCCTTGCCGGCTTTGGATGGACCGCTCGCGAGCGGCAGACCGTCCATCATGTCCAGCGGCAGTGTAACCCCGCCCGGCGAGCCCGAATCGAAATGCGCCATCACCTTTCGACCTGCTACCGAGATTGCTGCGTTAACACCTCCTCCGGAAGAGTCGATCTTGACGACCGATGGGTCGTCTGCCCGCAAGTGCTCTCGTGAGACGACGGCTCGTTCATTCTGCGGGTCGTACGTCAGTACCAGTTCGCGAAAGAGATCCATGCCGAGGATCCCTTCCATGAGCCCATTAGTCATTTCGACAAGATCAATCGCGACCATCTCCGCGTGCTCGATGAGCAGATCTCCCGCCGTGACCGGTAGCATGGACACACGGTTAGCTGCCACTTGCTCTCCACCCGGAGCGCCGACCAGAATCTCGCCGACGATCTTCAGGCCCAGCGACTTAGCGAGCTGCGTGTCAATCGCGCTGATGGTTGAGCCGGTGTCAATCAGAAACGCGTAGGGACCGGCGTTACCGATCCGGACCTGAACGAGATGGCGACCCGCTGTTGCCGGCATTGGGATAACAGCCTGCTCCCCCTGAAAGCTCAGGATCGGGTCGTCCTGGGCTGCGCAGGTCGAAATGGCGACGAAGCCGGTCGGAAAGGCCAGGAGGCAGACAATCGAGAGGAAGAATTTCATGGTTGATTGTTGGGTGGCCATGTTCAATAGTGCGATTCGTACTATTTCTTACGACTGGATTTGGCCAAGGTTTCGGAATCTGCAACATGCTGTCCCACAACCTTCTCGGCGCTTCGTCTCTTGCGGTGGTGGCCATCTTCTTTGTCTTTCAGGGACTCCCCCGCAGATACTGTGGATACATCTCCGTACTCACCACGAAGATCTCTCGCCACATCAATCAACGGCATGTGGGTCATGAACCGATCTGCGCTTGGAATCCGACGCCCCGGCAACTGGAAGGTGGCTCTCGGCGGTGTGTTGGCCTGTATCCTGATAGCGGGTCTGGTCCTGGGGCCCCGTCTTCTGAGACTCTACCGTGTAGTTCACCTGTTCGACGAAGATGTCATTGTACAGAACTTCCTTCATATGGAAGACGTGTTTCCCGTGACGACCATAGCTGCATCGTCCGAGCCTTTCCGGTTCCCGCAAGGAGCTACGATTACCCTTCCAGCGCAGCTAGCGATCAACGGAGATACAGTTGATACGCAGGTGCATTTCGATCACACGAAAGTCACGGGCCTGCTCGTCATCAAGGATGGCCAGATTGTTTTCGAGGAGTACTACCGTGGCCACAGCGAAGACGGATACCACATGTCATGGTCAGTTGCCAAGAGCTTTGTCTCAGCGCTGGTCGGCATCGCGTTCGCCGAGGGAGCATTAGACTCCATCGACGACCCCGTCACCAAGTATGTCCCACAACTTCAAGGATCGGGTTACGCCGGGGTACGCATCAAGGACATTCTGCAAATGTCCTCGGGTGTACGATTCAACGAGGACTACAGTGACTTCAGTTCGGACGTCAACCGCCTCCGACGAATTCTCGCCTGGGGAGGATCACTGGATGAGCTCGCCGAAAGTTTGGAGGTGGAAGTGCCACCGGGCACACGCCATCACTACGTGAGCATCGACACCCAGGTACTCGGGATGCTACTTGTGCGGATCACAGGAACGTCCCTGAGTCAGTACCTGGAGGAAAAGCTCTGGCATCCACTCGGCATGGAATATCCTGCAACCTTCATCGTTGACGACGACGGAATGGAACTCGCTCTCGGCGGCTTAAGTGCATCGCTGCGGGATTATGCAAAGCTCGGGTATCTCTATCTGAACGAGGGGAGATGGGGGGATGAGCAGGTAGTCCCGAGGCAGTGGGTGCTGGACTCGGTGACGCCAGACGCGCCGCACCTGCTTCCGGGCAAAGACAACCCACAGTCAAACACAGCCTGGGGTTACGGCTACCAGTGGTGGATCCCGCTCAATCCCGACGGTGAGTACATGGCCGTGGGCTTTGGCAATCAGTTCATTTATGTCTATCCGAAAGAACACCTGGTGATCGTCAAGAACACGGCCAATCACCACTACAGCAGCGACATAGGGTATTACCACGGAATGGACGTGGCTCTGTTTCGAGAGATCGCTTCAGGCTTGCGGTAGTGTCGTTCGGTGCTCTCCAAGAGCTGAGGCTCGGGAGGCGGATGGTGGTGGTGTGGTGATTTTCTCGGATCACCTTCCGTGTCATGGGAGGACGTAGTGAGGAATGCTGTTTCGCTTGGAGCGGATAGTGACACCCTTGGTGCCATCACAGGGGGTATCGCTGAGGCGTTTTATGGCGGCGTTCCTGTGGCCGTTCGGGAGAAGGTGCTAGCTAGCCCTACTACCAGTGGAGGTGCGGCGAGTGGTCGAGCGGTTTGAGGAGGCAGTCCGGATGGGAACTACGGAGAGGCGGTGTCGATAACTCGGCGATATCAACAGTGACGAAACAACGAAGGCCCGACGCGCAGAGGCGGGCCGGGCCTACACTGAGCGACTGTTTTGCGACGAGGCTCTATTCCCACGGATTGGGTACGGCCCATTTGTCTGAATAGTGGCACATGAACTTGGCCTGTCCGGCAGGTGTGACTGATGCTGACCAGTTTGATGTGAACAGCATCCCGCCATCTGGATCGAGAAGGAAGCACGGCGATGGGGGTCCACCGAAGTAGTCGATCAATGGCTGAGGCGGGTTGTGGTAGTCCCATCGAACCACCTTGCCCGTCGGGTTGGGAATACCGGATGCACTCGTCACAACCAGCGCGTTTCCGTTGCTGCTTCGAGTGGCAATCTGATTGACGCAGTCCACGATATAAAAGTCGCCCTGCCAGTCAAATACGCTGCAAAACTCGTCCGGAATCCAGCGGGTTGCACCGTTGTTGTCCCCGTCTTTAGCGAGCGCGGCGAAATGAGCCACGTTGTCGGGGGTAGGCATGACGATCTTTACGGCGGTGTCGGTCGTGGCCTCAACCACGGCCGTCGGAATCTCGGATGTACACCCGAACAAGAGTAGCGAAAACACGATTACGATGAGCGGATACAATCTCATAGAACTCCTCCTGCCGCCAAGCACGGCATGATAGGTTTGTCTGGAAGATGCCCTGCGTCTGTGAAAGCGAGCCGGGCCTTTTCTTGTGATCGCTTCTTACTGAGAAAAAGGGACTACTATTGAAAGGAATTGCCTGATTGTACAGAGGGCGATCCACCTCCATTGTCACCGAATGTGAGGCAATCCCCTCACTCCCGCTGCCGAAGAAGTTGATGCAACAGTGTCAGAGATGACGTAATTCTTCATCCAGGGCTTGCTGTCACAGTTGTTTGGCTTCTGACGCTTTCCGTAGGTGTATCCTTCGTGCGTCAAACCAATCTAGCGGAGTCCCAATGAAGCAGAGCGAGACTTCCACTTTCGCGTCTCAATGGTCACCACGGAGGGATCGAGGCGTCTGTTGGATTTGCCGAAGGTTCCCAGCAGACCACCAGGCAAGTCTTGACCGTGTTCGTCGGACCGGGAAACCGTGTACATCGAAAAAACCCCATCAGTATCGCTCGGCCCGAGCTTTTCTGACGGGATTTTGGGCGTGGAGCTAAGGAGAGTCGAACTCCTGACCTCTGCAGTGCGATTGCAGCGCTCTACCAACTGAGCTATAGCCCCGGTCGAGAAAAGAAAAACCGCAGTGACCTGCCGCGGTTCCTGACTCGCGCTCGTGTCACCGAGAATATTCCGCAACCCAAACACGCCCTCGGTACGTTCCAGCCCGCCATTGTCTCGTCGCGCCATCCCCTCATTCACAACACGCCCGTCAATATATTGAAGATCCAATCTTTGCGTTACGATAGCACTGCATGCGATGGACCCTCTCTTTCTATCTATCGTCGTGTTCGCGGCAGGATGGCTCGCGCACTGGCTGCTAGTTCGCAAGCGCCTGCAAGAAAGTTCGGGCGCACAGTCCGAAACTCGGCCGCCGACAGCCTCCGGCAAACATTCCGAAACACCGACCAGCTCTGCCGGCGATCTTGTTCAGCGTCTCTACAAACTCGTCGATCCGGTCGAGACGTTCCTGGAGGACAGCGCGCACCCACAGGACCTGCTCACGTTTCCCGATTTCATGAAAGGCGCCTCGCTGTTCGCCGACGAGGATCTAAAACTGGATGAAGTTGCCGACTACGCTACCGGCGCCAACTTCACCATCGCTTGCATGGCTCTGGAAGGACTCAGCAATAGACCGGATTCCGGGTCCGTGTCAACGCGGATAGCGGAGTTCACTGGAAACTACGCGGGCTGGTCGATTTTCTTCGTGTTGAGGTACGCACGGTCATTCGCGACTCCGCCTTTTTTCGGTCACTTCCTGACGAAGGCGAATGACTGGTGGGTGCGGAATCCGATCGTCATGGATCGAATCCGGGACACCGTCGACAGCCTCTCCGGTCCGGCGCTGGAGGCGGAGTTGACGGCCTTCACGACTCACCTCGGTTCTGCCGACTCATCAGACAACGTCAGGGCCGTACTCGACTTGGCTGGAGACGGCCAGGCTGCCCGATTCCGGGACGCGCTGAACGAGTGGGAAGGCTCTCACACGGATGTCGCGAAGCTGGCTACCCTCGGCTCTATCTGGGATTCGAATGATGTGACCGGACTGGTGGAACATGCGGCTGCCCGGACGAACCTCGAGCACATTGAGTCGGAACTCGTCGCCAACCATCGTTCCGTAATGCTTGTCGGTGAGCGCGGGGTCGGAAAGACCGCCGTCATCCGTCTGCTCGCGGCGCAGTTGCAGAAGCAGGGCTGGATCGTTTTCGAGACGCCCGGCTCCCGCCTCATGGCGGGCAACGTGTATATGGGACAACTGGAGAAGCACCTGCTGGATATCATCGCCGCCGTAC
>JABDKH010000323.1 GCA_013002345.1 Rhodothermales bacterium | reverse complement strand
CCGAACACCACGATCAAGATGACCGTAAGTCTAGCCCAGTCGAAGCGTCGACCCTCTATCAAGCCGACGGCCGAGCGCAGAGCCATCATGGGTGACACCCTGCGAACGCGAAGTAGCGGAAGCAGAGAGAACAAGACTGTCACAATGGTGCCGACGGCGATTCCGTATCCGACGGACGAAAGCGAGACCTTGAACTCGACGTCGACCGGAAGGAAATCCGACAGTACGATGGGTAGCAGCTGCTGTACCCCCACCCCGAGGAGGGCCCCGGCGACCGAACCAATAAGTCCGAGAACTATCGCCTGCGTCACGTAGACACCGAACGTGGTGCCTACGCGGGCACCAAGACAACGCAGGACGGCAACGGTCTGCAAACGTTGGCTGACGTAGACGTGGATCGCACTGGCAACGCCAACACTTCCGAGGAGCAACGCCATCAGTGCGGCGAGTCCAAGGAATTTGTAGAGATTCGTCAGCGCCGTATTCCAGTTCCGCTTTATCTCACCAACAGAATCACTGCCGACCTCGAGCGACTTGAGCCGAGGCTTCACTTCTTCGAGGAGTGCCTCGACGTCCACGGCGTCGTCAAATCGAAAGAACACTTCATAGGTCACACGACTTCCGGGGCCGATCAGTGTTGAGTCTATTCTGGCAAGCGGCACGTAGATCCGTGGACTGACGAGTGAAAAGGCAGCTGATTCTCTGGGTGACCGCTTGAGGATTCCGGCTACCGCGTACGAGACTCCACCGACGACCACGGAGTCGCCAACGACCGCACCGAACTGGCTCGCGAGCGATCCGTCGATCAGGGCCTCGCCTCTATTCTGGTACACGTCGGCCGCCGCTTCGGGCTCGGTGACCAATTCACCGTAGAACGGAAACGCGCCTTCCACAGCCCTGACAGTCGAGAGTCTCGTGTCACCGTTGGCCGGGAAATAGGCCATGGACGAGAATGAAACTCGCCTGGCCTGCTGACCTCCTATGGAGTCGATCAGCGCCTCGGCCTGGGCACCAAACGGCCGTCTGTTCTCGAGGCTCAGGTCCGCCCCGAGCAGTGACTGCGCCTGATCGTCGATGGTTGCCCGCAGACTATCTCCAAAGCTCTGGATCGCCACGAGCGCAGCGACACCGAGCACAATGGAGCTGACGAAAAGGAGAAGTCGTCCTTTCGATCCGCGTGATTCTCTCCACGCCATCTGCAAGAGCCAGCGTATGCCCATGGTTTTCACGCGGTCGCGCTCCCGGCTTGTTGTGCTTCGCCGGAGGCGCGGGTATCCGATACTATTCCGCCGGCGGCAAGTCGGATGACGCGTTCCGATCGACTGGCCAGCTCCTGGTCGTGAGTTACGAGCACGAGCGTCGTCCCCGCCGTTCGATTGAGATCAAACAGCAGATCGGCGATCGCGTGGCCCGTTTCGGTATCCAGTTCACCAGTGGGTTCGTCTGCGAAAAGGATAGTGGGATTGTTGATGAAGGCGCGGGCGATGGCAACTCTCTGTTGCTCACCACCGGACAGCTCGGCGGGATAATGACCTATCCGTTCCGCCAGTCCAACGCGCCCAAGCAGATCCTCGGCACGCCCACGGGCGGATCTGTCGGCCCGCAGCTCGGCGGGCACCATCACGTTTTCGAGAGCCGTCAGCGTCGGAATCAGTCGAAATGATTGGAAAACGAATCCGACATGCTGGTTCCGAAGCAAGGCCCGCTGGTCTTCCGACTTGGAGCCGAGCGGTTCGCCGCACAGTATCACCTCGCCCGACGTACTGCGGTCAAGTCCGGCCGACAGACCCAGAAGCGTCGTCTTGCCGCTGCCGGAAGGGCCGACGATCGCGCAACTCTCACCTCTCCGAAGAGTGAAAGACACATCGTCGAGGACGGTCAACTGGCTGCTACCCGATCGATAGGTCTTGGTGAGGTTGGAAACCTCGAGAACCGCATCAGGAAGAGATTCGTTAGCAAAGGCCACAAACGTACCCATCGAGAGTTGATGATCAGTAATCGTAAACCGCTATACCGTCTCGTGCTGGTATGTGTTCTTCTGGCCACCGCATGTGCGAGTGAAGAGCCAGCGAACTCCACCGATGTCGTACCAGCGGAGACTGGCACCCGGGCAGAGTCCAAAGTCGATCGCGCACGCATACTGATGCTGGGCGACAGTATTACGGCCGGCTACGGACTCGATCCCGCGCAGGCGTTTCCGGCTCGCCTGCAGGCGCTCATTGACTCAGCGGGATACGACTACGAGGTCGTGGCCGCGGGCTTGAGTGGCGAGACCACGGCGGGCGGCCGTCGACGGGTGGAATGGCTGCTGAGGAACGAAGCGGATATTCTGCTTATCGAACTCGGCGGTAACGATGGCTTGAGAGGCGTAGACCCGGAGTCGGTGCGTGAAAACCTGACGGCCATCATCACGACGGCGCGCGCCCGGAACTCTGACATGACGATCATTCTTGGAGGCATGCGGATGCCCATGAATATGGGCGGCGCCTACCGAGAGCGATTTGAATCCGTATATCCCGAAGTGGCGGCGGCGAACGATGTCGTTCTGATCCCTCACATTCTCGAAGGGGTCGGTGGAATTCAGGAGCTCAATCAGCCTGACGGAATCCATCCAACCGCAGATGGACACGAGATCATCGCGCGTACGGTGTGGGCTACACTCGAGCCGATCCTGAAACGTGGTGCCTAGCAGCCGGAAAGGCCGTCGGCACAGGTCGGCTCTCGATCGTCCACTGTTCGGGTGAGTAGATGTCGGGCCGGGAGATCCATGACATCACATGTTCGTGGCGAAGTCTGTCACTATGCGATCAGCGTCGGAATCAATGTTCGCCATCACCCGGCTCAGAAGTGTTTGACAGAATGTCACCGGCGCAGCGATGACCGCCTGGATGTGGTCGGCGCAGAAGTGTTCGTCAGGTTGTAACGGGCGCAGCCGTGTTCGTGAGGATGCACCTGCGTCAAATAGCAACCAGTGCACCAGTGGGCGCCTGAGTGCGCCCAACGCAGCCGGGTGCGTTAGCGTGTGCCGGGCGCAGTGGACCGACTCGACACGCTGATGCAGTACGCAGGCCTGTCGGCGGGACGAAAAAGCGCGGGGCGCGCCCGTCTGAGTCCAACTCAGGCCGACGCGCCCCAGATCTAGCACGCTCAGGTACTGCCCAGATGTGGACGAGCCTAGAGCGCCTTGACCTCTGTCACGAGTTTGCTCATCGAGTCCTTGGCGTCACCGAACAGCATTCGCGTGTTGTCACCATAGAACAGTTCATTGTCGATGCCTGCGTAGCCCGGGTTGAGGCTTCGCTTCATCACAATTACCGTCTGCGCATGGTCGACGTTCAGGATGGGCATGCCGTAGATCGGGCTGGCTGTGTCGTGACGAGCAGCCGGATTCACGACGTCGTTGGCTCCAATCACGACGGCTACGTCGGTTGAGTCAAACTCTCCGTTGATGTCGTCCATCTCGAAGAGAAGGTCGTACGGGACGTTCGCCTCTGCCAGCAGCACGTTCATGTGGCCAGGCATACGACCGGCGACCGGGTGAATGGCATACTTGACTTCGACACCGTTCTCCTGGAGCAATTCTGCCAGTTCGCGCACGGTGTGCTGAGCTTGCGCTACAGCCATTCCGTAGCCTGGCACGAAGATGACCTTCTGCGCATAGGAGAGCAGGATGGCCGAGTCCTCGGGAGTCGTCGAGTGTACGGTCAATCCGGTTGGAACTACCGCTCCGCCCGCTCCTGGAGCGGGCTGGTCACCACCGAATCCACCGATGAGCACGTTGAGCAGCGAGCGGTTCATAGCCTCACACATGATCATGGTGAGGATGAGGCCGGCTGCTCCGACGAGCGCGCCACTTACGATGAGGGCCACGTTATTGAGCACGAATCCGGTGGCGGCCGCTGCCAGACCGGAATACGAGTTCAGCAGCGACACAACGACCGGCATGTCAGCCCCACCGATCGGAATGACGAGCAGGACTCCGATGATGAGTGCCATTCCGGCGAGTGCAAGCACCGACCAGACGACCGGATCGCTGATGGCAGGAAAGTCCGGAGTCGATATGGCCATGAAGACCGTCGAGCCGACAATTCCAAGAGCCAGCAGGACAGTCAACACTCTCATCCCGGGAAAGACGATCGGGTTGCCCGTGATCTTGCCGGCGAGTTTGCCAAATGCGATGAAGCTTCCCGAAAATGTCACGGTGCCGATGAGCACACTGAGCGCAATGGTAATCGACGTGCCGACGGCGATGGCGTCGACAGTGCCTAAGGGGGCGTCACCAAGGTATCGGGCAATTTCCGCACCCGCTACCAGCGCCGATGCGAGTCCACCAAATCCGTTGAAGGCCGCCACCAGTTCCGGCATTCCGGTCATGGCCACTTTGCGTGCCAGGATCGCGCCAATGCCGCCGCCGACCACGAGGCCGACAATCATCTCGACCGGCGTCAGGATCTGCTGAATGAATAGCGTTGCCACAGCGGCAATGAACATGCCGACAGCCGCCATCTGGTTGCCGGCTCTAGCCGTCGCCGGCGACGTAAGCCTCTTCAAGCCGAGAATGAAGAGCACCGCTGCCAGCAGGTATATAAGATCAATAATCTGCGTTTTCATAGCTACCTATTTTCACCTGCGGAGTTCAGTTACCAGCCTTGGCCACTGACTTTTCCTGCGGCTTCTTCTTGAACATCTGCAACATTCGGTCGGTGACCATAAAGCCACCCACCACGTTAATCGTGGCAACTATCAAGGCCGCCACGCCGATCCACTTGGCCGCTACCCCGCCGACCATGCCGGCAACGACGAGTGCGCCAACAATCGTGATGCCGCTGATCGCGTTGGCACCCGACATCAGCGGGGTATGAAGCGTCTGCGGAACCTTGCTGATCACTTCAAATCCGATGAAGCTCGCAAGCACGAAGACAATTAAGTTTTCAAGCATAGCCTGGTATTCGTTTGTTGGTGCAATCGCTCATGCCGGTCAGCCGGCAAGGAGTGACTTGACTCGTTCGTTGACCACATCGCCGGCGTGACATACGCACGAGCCACCGATGATCTCATCCTCGAAGTCGAGGGAAAGCTCTCCATCCTTTACCATTTCGCCGGCAAGCGCCAGGAGTGTCCGGCCGTACATCTCACTGCCATGTACTGCCATTTCGGCCGGCAGATTGGTCGGGCCCAGAATCGTGACGCCGTTTGCGACCACCGTTTCGCCTGCTTTTGTCAGCGCGCAGTTGCCACCGTTGGCAGCGGCGAGATCGACGATGACTGATCCGGCGTGCATGCCCTTGACGGCGTTCTCGGTTATGAGGACCGGTGCCGGCCGCCCCGGTATCAGCGCGGTAGTGACGACCACATCGGCCTTTGCGATGTGGGGCTCCAGAAGTTCCGTCTGTCGCTTCGCCTTCTCCTCGGCCAGCGCCTTGGCGTAGCCACCGGTGTCGTCCGAATCCTGCGTCTCGATCTCCAACTCCACGAACCGACCACCAAGGCTTTCGATCTGCTCCTTGACTTCCGCCCTAATGTCATAGGCAGACACGCGAGCACCCAGTCGTCTTGCGGTGGCGATTGCCTGCAGGCCGGCAACGCCCGCTCCAAGAACAAGCACGTTGGCAGGCTTTACAGTCCCAGCCGCAGTCGTGAGAAGCGGGAAGAACTTTGGAAGCCGCTCGGCGGCGAGCAGTACGGCGCGATACCCGCCAATGGAACCCATCGCGGAGAGCGCATCCATTGTCTGCGCGCGCGAGATCCGCGGCACAAGTTCCATGGCGAAGGCGCTCGTGCCAGCCGCCGCAAGCGCCTTGGCCACCTTCGGGTGATCCAGTGGCGACAGGAAGCCGATCAGCACTGCGCCCTTCTTGAGCCCACTGATTTCTTCAGGCGTGGGCGGCTGCACCTTGAGTACAATATCCGCTCCGAGTGCCTCCGCACGACTCACAATACGGGCTCCCTTTTCTTCAAAGTCAGCGTCCGCGTAGCAGGCCGCGTCTCCCGCTCCTTTTTCAAGGAGAATGTCCATGCCGGCGCGATTGAATCGCTGAACCAGCTCCGGCACAGCCGACACGCGCCGTTCTCCGGCTACCGATTCTTTCGGAATCCCTACACTTATTGCCATAGCGAACCAGGTTTTAATGCTGCAACCGGCGCATTGCCGGCCACGTGGTGTTTAGCTCTGTCGCGCCGCTATCCCCGCTTCCGCTCAAAGTCGTCCATGAACGCTACGAGGTCCTCAACCGCCTTCTCGGGGCACGCGTTATAGATTGATGCTCGGATACCGCCAACGGATCTGTGACCCTTCAGCGATACCAGATCTCTTGCCGCGGCTTCCTGTATGAAGACCGGCTCCAGATCGTTGTCCTTCAAGCGGAACGTCACATTCATTTCGGACCGGGAGTCCGCCTTCGCCGTGCCGGCATAGAAACCCGACCGATCTATCCGCTCGTACAACAATGCCGCCTTGCGCTTGTTGACTCGGTCGATGGCCTCGACTCCGCCCAGGCCGTCGAGCCAGCGCAACACTTTCTCGACCATGTAGACGGCAAACACCGGAGGCGTATGAAACAGCTTGTCGACGTGGGTTCCGTAGTCGAGAATGGTCGGAAGCGACGCGTTCCGTTTTGTGTGAAAGTCGTTTCGGATCAGGACGACGGTGACGCCCGCCGGACCGATGTTCTTCTGGGCTCCGGCATAGATGAGGCCGTAGCGTTCGACGTCAAGTGGCCGACTCAGGAAATCGCTCGACGCATCGCATACG
>JABDKH010000322.1 GCA_013002345.1 Rhodothermales bacterium | reverse complement strand
GATGCACCCAGGGCCGGACGAGCTCGAGATCCTCGACTGCTTCCCGGACGACGAAGTTTACAAACTGACCGGCAAGGGCGTTCTGATCCTGAAACGTTCGCTTGCCTTTTCTGACTCGCGCAAACCTGACGCGTATCATCTCCTTATACGCGTGCTGGTCGATCCAGGCGTCTTCGAGATCGTCCGGGAGTACGTTCCAGACAACCTTGTCAGCAAGGCGCTCGTTGAGCAGCGGACTCATGGCCTTGCGCCAGTATTCTTTCGCGCTCTTAACTCCACGGAGCTTCGCGTTCATATTCAGATAGTACTCCGGGATCAGGTCGTCGGGGCGGAGCACTCCGAACAGAGCCGAGAAGATGACACCGTTCTCCAGGAGCCGACGCTGCGCGCCGGTTGGCAGCGCCTGAAAGTTCATTGACGAGTAGAGTACGCCCGGGCTGTATCTGTCGAGAGCAGATGTGAGCGGCGCGTCAAACAGAGCGAGATCTGTCTGGATGGCCGCCTCGAGAGCATCTCCTTTCAGCCCGATCAGATCGGCGACCTTATCGTCGGCCTCGATCCGGTCTTGCAGCAACGAGATGAGGCGCCGGCGCTCTGGATTGAGCTCGTGGAAATAGTTGAAGGTGTTCGAGGATCGGTAATCGAACATGTCCGGCGCAAATGGATTGCCGCCGGACGTCTTCTCCTCGGAGGAAGCCAGAAGAATGGAAAAGTTGGCCATGGAGGGTATCGCGGAAGCTCAAGTCTTCCGCCGGTCGCAAAGGTCAGCGGCGTCAGCCGGTCGATGCCTCACTGCGTGAGGAACGCCCGCGCTGGACCTCACCGAGTAGCGCGTCGATGTCGTCCCGGATCTTCTGTGCCTGCTGCTTCGCATCTTCCACCAGCTCGTCGCCTTCACGGCGAGCATCGCTGCTGTCTTCGTCGGACACTACCTGATCCACCAGCGTACCGACGCGACGCGACAGATGTTCAAGCTGGAACGCCAGACGACGACGGATCTTCCGTCCCTCTTCCGGTGCAAGAAGCAGGCCGAGCGCAAAGCCTGCGGCACTCCCCAGGAGAACACCCCATGCTCCGGCACGAATAGATCTGCCAATCGAGTCTCGCTTCATTGAATTGTGCAAGTCGATGACGAAATAAGTAAAGTCCAGGAAGAAGCTATCGCGAACTGTGGCCGCGGCCTCAACAGGCCCGAACGCGCCTCAAGCAACCTAGCGGGTCTTCTTCTTGTGACGGTTCTTGCGGAGGCGTTTCTTCCGCTTGTGGGTCGCGATTTTATGTCGCTTTCGCTTTCGGCCACAGGGCATTAGCAAACCCTCTCTATTGTAATAATGGGCAGTAAGTACAGAAACTTAAAGGTACAGTTAGCCCGGGTTGTGTGCAACGAGCCGATTCCCGCGCAGTTTCGGACCCGGATTGAAGATCCCGTTCATTTGCCGCACGCTGAATGGGGTGCAATTGCCCCTTATCGCTCGAAGTTTCAAGACTATGTGTAGCAATTGGACAGGGCAATCGGCCGTGATATCTTCCAAATCCTGAATTCGAAGAGCGCAGAACGGCGTGGTCGCCTGGCAGGTCGCTCGATAATCCTCCATTAAACGCGAATTGCGGCAAATGCCAAACCCCAGAGTACTCGTCAAAGGTGTTGGAGCCTATTTGCCCGGTGAACGCGTAGCCGTTGAGGAGATCGACAGCTATCTGGGAAAGATTCCCGGCGTCGACATGACGAAGTTCTACCGCATCATCGAGAAGTATGCGGGCGTCAAGTATCGTCATTATACGCTCGAGAAAGGGAGTGGCAAACTGCTGGAGGACAGCCCCGCGCTGGCGTTCAACGCGGCCAGGCTGGCGCTCGAGCGGGCAGGCATCGCGGGATCGGACGTGGATCTGATTATCACGACCACAACTACCCCGCCCTACCTGCGGGCCGGTCTGGCTAAAGAGGTCAGACGTTTGCTCGGCAACTCCGGCTGTGCCACGTACGATCTGTGGGGCGCCTGCACCGGCGTGCAGCAGGCCATCACCCTGGCCGTCGGCGGCATCCGGTCCGGACTATTCCGGAACGCGCTGCTGATTGGAGTCGAAGTGGTCTCGACATCAGGTCGTGCAGAGAACATCACGGCAGACAAGATCGGGCGGTACGAGATGTTGCTCCGGGCGGCCCTGGGCGACGGCGCCGGTGCGCTCGTGCTGTCGGCGTCCGACGATCCCTCCGATCAGGAAGGAGTGCTGTACACGAAAAGCGGGACCGAAGGAGACACGGAAACGGCGTTCCACCGCGAAGCCGGTGGCAGCACCCTGCCCTTCAATCAGGAGACGTTCCAAGAGGGCCTGCAACACTGGCAGCACGACTTCTCGCGGATGGCGATGGAGGGCAAACCGTACTTCATCGAACTGATTCGTCGTACGCTCGAAGAGGTCGGGATTCCGATCAGCGACGTGGCGCACATCGTTCCGGCCGCAGCCAACTTCAATTATTTTCGCACGGAAGAACTCGCGAAGTCCGCCGAGCAATCGGACCTGCTTGAGCAGGTACGTGAGAAGGTGTTTACGAATTTCTCTGAGGCCGGCAATATCCCGTCGGCAGCCGTGTATGTGGCGCTGAACGAGCTCTTCGAAGAGGGCAAACTCGAAAAGGGGAGCCTGATCCTCCTCTCATCTATTGAGGGAGCTACCTGGGGATGGGGGTCCAGCCTGCTGCGCTGGCACGGAGCGTGACGAGCGAGCCGCTCACGTCCAGCGCCTGAGTACGAGGGCGGCGTTGAGTCCGCCAAAGGCGAACGAGTTCGAAATGGCGGCGTCGACCTGGGTCTCCCGCGCTTCATTCGGGATCACGTCGAGGTCGCATTCCGGATCAGGATCCACGAAGTTGGCGGTGGGCGGCAGTACACCGCGGTGCAGGGCCAGCGACGTGGCTGCGGCTTCCAGCGCGCTTGATGCGCCGAGCGCATGGCCGTGCATCGACTTGGTTGCGCTCACCTGAAGCGTGTCGGCGTGATCGCCGAAGACCTGCCGGATCGCCCGCGTCTCCATCGGATCGTTGGCCGTTGTTCCTGTGCCGTGCGCGCTCACGTAGCCGATGGCTGACGCTTCGAGGCCGCCATCGGAGAGCGCTGCTCGCATCGCGGCCGCCGCTCCATCGAACGAAGGATGCGTCAGATGATGCGCATCCGCGGACATCCCGAATCCCGCAATTTCCGCGATGATTGTCGCGCCGCGCTTCGCTGCCGACTCCTCGGTCTCTAGAACGAGCATGGCCCCTCCCTCCCCGAGAATCATACCCTGGCGCTGCATCGAAAAGGGCCGGCATGTGTCGGGTGCCACAACCCGCAAAGCTTCCCATGATTTCAGATTCACGTAGCTGAACGGTGCCTCGCTTCCGCCTGCGATCGCGTAGTCGATCAATCCACTGCGCACCATCCAGAACGCCTGGCCGATCGCGTGATTCGACGACGAGCATGCGGTGGAAACGGTAAACGCCGGTCCCGTAAACCCGAACTCCATCGTGATCTGGCTGGCGGAGGCGTTCGGCATCACGCGCGGGATCACGAGCGGTTGGGCCCGCGTCCGTTGCTCTGCGTAAAGTTGATAGAAGGCTTCGTCGGTCGTCGACTGGCCTCCCACGCTGGATCCCGTCACGACGCCGGTGCGTGCCCGCAGCTCGTCCGACCACTCGATGCCGGAAGCTGTCACCGCTTCCCGCGTGGCGAGCACGGCAAACTGGCAGAAGCGGTCGAGCTGATTAAGCTGACGTCGTTCGAAATGATCTTCGGGGACGAACCCGCGAACTTCTGCCCCGTTCTGGAAACGCATGGTGCTACGATCAACGAGCTCTATAGGCCCGATACCGGACCGCCCGTTGGTCAGAGATTCCCAGAATGCCTCAACGTCGTGACCGAGCGCCGATACGGCGCCAATGCCTGTCACGACGACGCGTCGGTGACTCATGAATCTTCCTAGTCGGAAGTTCCGTTTTTCGAACCCTTGTGGGCAAGGTGCTTTTGAAAAGACTCGACGGCTTCGCGGACCATGGTCATGCCAAGCACTTCCTCGCTCGGGAGCGAGACATCGAACTCCTCTTCGAGCTCGGACATGATCGTGAGTCCGTCCAGGGAGTCGACGCCCAGTTCTTCGAACGACGTATCGAGGTTTATCTCGTCGGGAGTGGTGCCCGCATACTCAGCGATGAGGGCGAAGACTTTAGTAGTTACGACGTCGGACATTCAAACCTCTGATTGGGTCAATCGGTGCCTGCGGATACAGCCTGAGTTGAAACCGGCACCCGGTCCGGCGCGGCTTGGCAAACGGACAACTGCGGGCGGGAGCGTGTATCCAGAATTAAAAACTAGCCAAATACGGCGGTGCCTCCAAATATGTATCGGCGGCGCATTCTGTATTCAAACCAACTCCTTGATCGATCGGGGCCCGGCACTGCTCCGGGAGAGTGGCACACAGATTGCAATGCAGTCAATTAACTCCGGCCGCCCTCCTTGGCTGGAGCCCACAGGTGCCAAAAGCACCATACGGAAGCGCTCCGTCGCCAGGTGGTCGTGTTGGGTGAGCACGGCTACCTGGCTTTCTTTTTGGACAGAGATTTGA
>JABDKH010000321.1 GCA_013002345.1 Rhodothermales bacterium | reverse complement strand
GTCTTGCCTCACTGATGTGCTTTGCGATAGCCGCGTGGGCCCTGTTCGGGAAGCACGACGCGAAGACGGACTAGCGGGTCGCACGGTAGGATCGACCGAGATTCGATTCCCGCCGGCACCAGACACGGCCGATTGTCGAACCCGATCCTATCCGAACAGCCATCGGACGACGTACACCGCCATAAGGAACGCGGCGAAGTCGGCGATCAGGCCGACCGGTATCGCGTGGCGAGTCTTCTTGATGCCGGCCGCGCCGAAGTACACTGCGATCACGTAGAAAGTGGTCTCCGTCGACCCGAACATGGTCGCAGCCATCTTGACCAGCAGCGAGTCCTCGCCAAATTGACTGATCATATCGAGCACGATCGCGGCCGATCCCGATCCCGTCAACGGTCGAATGATGCCCATGGGAATCATCTCGGCGGGAATCCCGACGAGTGCGAGAACCGGTCGAAGACCTTCAATGAGGAAGTCCATGGCACCGGAAGCGCGAAACATCCCGATCGCGAAAAGGATCGCAACGAGATACGGAATGATTACAACCGCTACGTCAAATCCTTCCTTGGCGCCCTCGACAAACTCCTCGTATACCGGAACGCGCTTGTAGAGTCCATAGAGTGGAAACCCGACGATCATCGCGGGCAGCACGAAGACGGACAGGATGTCGATAACGGTACGGACGATGTCCATGATCAGCTGGCCTCATCCGTATTAGCGGCGGCCGTGTCTTCAGATGGCATTACGCCGGGGTCAGATTGCCGATACGTCTTCATGCGGCCAAACAACTTGGTCATTGTGATGGCGATGACGAGTGAAAGCGAGGTCACGATAACGATCGAGAAGATGATCTTGTTGATCTGAAGACCCATCACGGCGACCAGCAAGACCGGTGGTACCAGCTGAACGCTTGCGGTGTTCATGGCGAGCAGCATGACCATCGAGTTCGTGGCGGTGTCGTCGGTCGGATTGAGGGTCTGCAGTTCCTCCATCGCCTTCAGGCCCAGTGGCGTTGCAGCGTTTCCAAGTCCGAGCACATTGGCCGTGAGATTGAGGGCGATCATTCCCATGGCCGGATGCCCCTCGGGAATCTCCGGGAAGAGCTTTCGCAGCACCGGCTGGGTAAACCGAACGAGTGCATAGAGGATACCCGACTTTTCTGCGATTCTCAGCAAGCCGAGCCACAACGCAAGCGCGCCGATGAGTCCAAGGGCAAGCGTAACGGCCGTTTCCGCAAAATCCAGCGCCGCCTGAGAAATCGCGTTCATCTTGACGAATCGGACCGGCGGAAAGACGATCGCGGCCGTGGCGGTCGTGACGGAAGAGTCTGCCGGGGTCAGAGAAGAGAACACGGCTAAAAGTTCACCGTCGCGTCCGCCGGCGACCTCGCGGATCGTGGCGAGCGGTTCGGGCAACGCTTCGTCTGCGGCGAATCGAAGTTGCCGACCGTCCGCAGTCTGGATCAACGTGCCCGAATACGATGCCGAGGGCGTCGCGTCAGTCCCATAGTGATTTCGGAATGACGCAGGGTCAATGCGAACCGTGGTCTCGAGACGTCTCGTGGTCGTGTCGTAGCCGTCGGGAAAATCCAGGTAGACGGGGAGGGACTCGCCGTTGCGGTACGTGTCCTTCTGGATATCCGATACGTCACGGACCAGCGCGAATACCAGGCTGAAAATGATCAGGCCGGCCCAGATGTAGTTGAGCATCGCTTGCAGGACGAATGAGCGGTGGCGCCACCATGATAAGCATTGAGTCACGATTTCGTGGCTTGATTGACCGTATTTCAGGATTTGCCGCGGCCGCTGCGTAAGGAGATCTTGTCACGGGCTGGGGAACGGGGAATAGGCGAGGCGGATACTTGTGGCAGACGGGGGGGCGCATTCTTTCGAGGAGTTGCCAGCTCGCAGACAAAGATCCCTCGACGGGCTCGGGATGACGTTAGGGTGAGACTGGCCGACGTACGCCGAAAACGGGGCAAGACTCGGGACGTTTCGTGGTGGATGCGCGGCGAGACAAAATCGTCATTCCGAGCGCACGCGAGGAACCTGTGTCCGCCACTGGCACGCAGTTATGGCGGACATCGCTGGTGTGTCTGTCTGATGTTGCCATGCGAACATGCTATGTGTATATCCTCTCCAGCCAGACACGAACGCTGTACGTTGGTGTAACCAGTGACCTGAGTCGACGCATGGCCGAGCACCGAGCGAAGATTGGCAGCAGATTTGCTGCGAAGTACAACGTTACTCGCCTCGTCCACGTCGAGTCGTTCGATTCAATCTCCGAAGCGATCATCCGCGAAAAGCAGATCAAAGGATGGCGCAGATCAAAGAAGTTGGCGCTTATCCGCATGCACAACCCGAGGTGGCGAGATCTTGCGGACGAACCTTAGGCAGCAAGTCTCACGACCTCCGACGGGCGAGTCGGGATTGCCCGCTCGACGGTCGTTCCACACCGGCAAGCGCCACCGTCAATCCGCCTCGGCGAAATGCCTCAGCACGGCGCTCGCAATGGATCGGCCCACGACCTGCGTGATTTCCGCCTCACCGGCTTCGCGGATCTTCTTGACGGAACCGAACTTCTTCAGCAGCTTGGTCGCCGACTGTTTCCCGACTCCCCTTATATCAAGGAGCTCGGACGTCAGCGTAGATTTCTTTCTCTGTTTCCGTTGCATCATGATGGCGAAGCGGTGCGCCTCGTTGCGGATGCGCTGCAATAACTGCAGCGAAGCACTGGCGCGCGGAATCAGCGCTGCTTCGGTATCTCCCGGAAAGAAAACCTCTTCCAGTCGCTTGGCCAATCCTACGACCGGAAATCGTCCGTACACGTCCAACTCCTTGAGCGACTCAACGGCGCTGGACAGTTGCCCCTTCCCGCCGTCAATCACCACGAGGTCCGGCCATGGCCCGTCCTCACTCTTGACACGTGTATACCGACGACGAATTACCTCGCGCATCGACTCGAAGTCATCCGGCTTGCCATGCTCGACGCCGCGAATGTTGAAACTCCGGTACTCGCTCTTGCGCGGCTTGCCGTCAATAAAGACTACACACGACGCGACGGTGCCTGTACCTCCGAGATGGGAGATATCGAAGCACTCGATGTGGCGGGGCAGATCGGGCAGTCTCAAGTCTGCCGCCAGCGTCTTTACCGCATGAGGAATCCGACCTTCCTGCTGTCGCTCTTTCTGCAGCTTGTACTCCTCAGCGAGCAGTCCCGCGTTGGAGACTACCATTCGCATCAAGCCCGCTTTGTCCCCTCGTTCCGGAACCTTCAGCGGCACTTTCTTTCCCTGTCGCTCCCGAAGAAATTCCTCCAGCGTCGACGGCTCGTCGGGCGCATCGGACAACACGACCTCGTCCGGAAAGAAGGTCGCCTCCGTGTAGTAGTGCTCCAGAAATGCCTGCATCACTTCCGCCTCACTTCGTCCGTCGACTCGCTTGATGTACTTGTGCTGGCTTCCGATCACCATTCCATCGCGCACCTTGAACAGGACGCCAACGCCGAAATCCTCCTCCCGATCGAGGTGCAGACCGAAGATGTCGCGGTCGACCAGTTCCTGGCTGACGACCTTCTGACGTTGTGAATGCTTCTCGATCGCGGCGATCCTGTCTCGCAGGTCGGCGGCATCTTCAAACTGCATGTCGCCGGCCACACGTTTCATCTCGTCATTTAGGAGCGACAGGAGATTTCGTGTCTTTCCCTCGAGCAATTTCTCAACCTGTCGGATCGTCTGGTCGTACGATTCCTCGCTCTGATACCCCACACAGGGCCCCTTGCATTTCTTAATGTGATACTCGAGGCAAGTCTGGTATTTGTTTGCAGCAATGTGTTCTGGAGCGAGATTCAGGCTGCATGTTCGTAGCTGGAAGATCGACCGGATGGTGTCCAGCATGAGGCGCATGTGCTTTACACTCGTGTACGGCCCGAAGTACCTGGAGCCGTCCTGACGAACACGTCTCGTGGGGAATACCCGTGGAAACCGCTCATTCTTTATGCAGATGTACGGGTAGCTCTTGTCATCACGAAGGTTGACGTTGTACCGAGGCTTGAGCCTCTTGATAAGGTTGTTCTCGAGAATGAGTGCCTCGACCTCTGTGTCCGTGACAATGATCTCCACATCTTCAACTTTCCGGATCATCGCCGCCAGCCTTCCGTCGCGAGGGCGCCCTTCCTGAAAATAGGAGCGAACGCGACTCCGGAGATTTTTTGCCTTGCCGACGTAGATCGTCTTACCCGCAGCATCCTTGTGCTGGTACGTTCCCGGCTTCGAGGGCAAGTGGTCGAGTTTGTCCTTCAGATTCGGGTTCACAATCGTCGGGGCTTCTGGGAAGAGTGCCGGGCTCGCTCGTAGCTACAGGGAAATTCTATCGCCGGGCGCGGTTGGCGGTCAGTCATCGGCAGGGGACATCGTTTGAGCGATAAGATCAGCCAGGAGACGGATGGACGACCGCGATGCAGCCCTGGCCGCCGGTATCACGTATCGCTCCGCCGCCCGGCGTCCGAGTTCGATTGCCAGTACAACTTCGGAATCATGAAAACTGCACTCCGCCAGCGACCGTACGGCGGGCTGCCGGCGCCGAGCAAACTCCCGGGCCCAGTCCGTGTACGGCGCTGAGACAATCAAGGCCATCCCTTCCTCGTCGGTGAAGCGTCGGGCCACCGGTTGCTCCGGGCTTTCGGCGCCGGTCGGAGTGCCGACGACGACAACGTAGAAGCAGCTCTCCAGCATTGAAGCAACGCGCATCCAGATCTCGTGCTGAAGACCGTGGGCAGTCGTGACAATGACCACGGCCGGCGACTGCCTGCTTCCGAATTCAAGCACGGATCCGATCTCCGGCGACGCTTTGCTAGTCGCGGCGGCGGTCTCGCACACCTCGATCAGGAGCCCGTGCGTATCGCGCGGATGGAAGAAGGCGACCCGCTTACCGTCGGCTCCGGCCTGGCTACTTTCCGACAGCGGACTCAGTCCCATCTCCGTGGCCCGCTTGATGACCTCAGCGACACTCTTGACTTCGAACGCCAGGTGATGGACGCCCTCACCTCGCTTCGTCAGGAATCGTTGCACGGGCGAAGACGAGTCGATCGCCTCCAGCAGTTCAAGCTTCGTCTCTCCGGCTCCGATGAAATGAGTTCGCACGCCCTCACGCTCGACGGTTTCACTTTTGTACGTTCGAAGGCCGAGCAGATCACCGAGCAGGGCCTCCACCGTCTTCGGATTCTCCACTGCGATGCCGATATGCTCCAACGTCGTCATGAGGATGCGTTGTATCTTTCGATTCTCCTGTGAACCCCGGCAATTTACGCACAATTCTCTCACGGCAGCGGATCAAGGCGCATCGGCGTCACACGCTTATGATCAGGCAGCGAATAGCAGTGATCGGCGGAGTCGCGGCAGGTCCCGCGGCGGCCGCACACGCAAAGCGCATTGACCCGGATGCCGACGTCATCCTCTTCGAGAAGGGTTCTCACATCTCGTATGGCGCCTGCGAGATGCCATACTACATCGCCGACCAGATCGAGTCCGCGGATACACTCGTCATCCACGATCCGGAATCGTTCCAGCGGGAGAAGTCAGTCGCGGTTTTTGCGGGTCACGACGTCACGGACGTTCACCCGAGCCGCAATCGGCTGGTCGTCCGCGAACTCGCAAGCGGTCGGTCTCGTGAAGAGCGCTTCGACAAGTTCATCTTCGCGACGGGCGCCTCAGCAATTCGACCGGATATTCAGGGCTCGGACGCAGACAACCTGTTCACCGTACGCTGTCTTGCCGACGCGATCGGTATCAAAAACTACATGTCGTCGCATCGCGTCCGTCACGCCATCATACTGGGCGGCGGATACATCGGACTTGAGATGGCTGAGGCCATGGTTCGTCGTCAGATTCGGACCACCGTTCTGGAGCCGGGCTCCGGTCTGCTGAACCGATATGTGTCACCGGCGCTTCGCGAGTACGTCCAGGATGTGGTGCACAAGAATGGCGTGCAGGTTCGATCGGAGAAGGCGGTCCGGTTCGACGTGGCAAGTAGTGGTGCGATAACCTCGGTGGGCACGGACAGTGGTGAGACGATCGGGTGCCAGCTGGTGATAGCCGCGATGGGGACACGACCCAATACCGAACTCGCGCGCCGCGCCGGACTGCGAATCACGGAAACGGGTACGGTGGAGGTAGATCCGCACATGCGCACGAGCGCTGCTAACGTGTGGGCGTGTGGCGACTGCGTCGAGGTCGAACGCATCGTGGATGGCCGGAAGATCTCACTGCCGCTTTCTCAGACGGCATTCCGCACCGCGCGCGTTGCCGCAGAGAACGCAGCCCGACGCGGTCGCGGGCAGCCGGCAAAATTTCCCGGCGTGTGCGGAGCGTCGGCCGTCAAGGTATTCGGGCTCGAAGTCGCCAGGGCCGGTCTCTCTCTGGATGAGGCCCGGGCCGCCGGATTCGACGCCTTTGTGGAGTCGGTAGATGATTGGTCGCGCGTCAGCTTCTACCCGGGAGCGCAGAGGTTGCATATCGAACTGGTAGTCGACCGCCGCAACGGACGACTGCTGGGTGGGGCAGCGGTCGGCACGGAAGGAGCGGCATTGCGTGTCAACGTGCTCGTTCCATTGATCTGGAAGGGATGGTTGGTGAGCGACATACGTGATCTGGATCTCATCTACGCACCGCCCCTCGCCCCGTCTCTGGATCCGCTGCTGGTGGCCGCGAATCGTGCAGTGCGCGGTATCCGCTCAACAAAACAGTAATCCGATCATATACAACGATGTCTCGGGGCATAGCCGGAAACTCCGGACTCTGAGGGTCGCAGGACCCTGCCTTTAACTAATCATTACACGCCGCCGGACGATACCTGCACCGAATGGCTATCATCGATGTACTCACCCTAATAACCAGTCATACGAGCGATGAGTTTTGACCCGAAGTTCTTTGGCGCAGTCGTGAGTATGGACCACGGCGACGCACGTATCATGTGCATGGCACAGCAGGGTGAGGATGACTCGCTCAGCATTCACTTCTTCAAGGTGGACACGACACTGACTGACACGCCGTTCAATTACCCGACCGAAGGTGAGCTTTCGTTCTCTGAAGAGCTTCGAGGAACGGGGCTCGCTGTGGCGATAGAGCAGAACCCGACGGATCCAGTTGAAGAGATCATTATGCGGCGATTGACTGAGGCATACGGAGCGTCCGCCACAGTTTCGATCAAGCAAATCGAACGTCCATCGCTGGTCAGCCTCTTCATGTAGCGCTCGATACGTATCGCCCACCCACGCGACTGGCGGTTGCGTGTTATCTTGCGGACCCCGATGAATCCCGGTTCCCGCACTGTCCTCGTCGAAGAAACATCCAAACCCGCGTTCCGAAGCGGTTCGCCAGCTCGAGCGGATCGAGTCAGATGGCGCGTTCTCTGGCCTGCTCGGTCTGCCCGATCAAATGGATGCGCGTGATAAACGCCAGCTGACCGATCTCGTCGCGGGAGTAACCCGCTGGCGGCGGTGGCTCGACTTTGTGATTGAGCAGTATGCGCGGCGGCCCGTCGACCAGCTGGATTCTCCGGTACGCCAGATGCTCCGGCTCGCTGCGTATGAGATGACCGTTCGTTCGCGTCCAGTTCATGCCGTGGTAAACGAATACGTCACGCTTGCCGGCAGGCTGGCGCGTCCGCAGGCCAAGGGCTTCATCAATGCTGTCTTGCGACGGGTCTCGGAGCACAGGGATGAACTTCCGGAGCCGCAAATGTCCGACCCTGCAGAACGCCTCGGCATTCGTTTCTCCCATCCCACTTGGATGGTCAGGCGATGGCTCGCACGCTATGGTGATGAAGCGACTCAGACGCTTCTCGCCTGGAACAACAAGCGGCCCGTGTTTGGTGTACGTGTGAACACGCTTCGCACCGACCGTGCAGCGGTGGAATCGCAGTTGACAGATAGGACTGTCGATTGGTCCGTTTCCGGTGTCCTTGACGATTTCTTGCGAGTCGAGTCGGTACAGCCGCTGCTCCAGTCGGGTATGCTTCTCGACGGATTGGTCCACGTTCAGGACGAGTCGGCAGGGCTCGTTGTGCGCGTGCTCGACCCGCAGCCTGACGAGACGGTTGTGGATGCCTGCGCCGCTCCCGGTGGAAAATCGCTGTACGCCTGCACACGCATGGCGGATAGAGGCCGAATTCTGGCACTGGACGCCAACGCGGCCCGGCTGCGGCTCGCCGAAAAGTCGGCCGTGGCCGCCGGGTGCTCCATCGTACAGTTTGTGACGGGAGATGCTACCGCACCTCAGCCTGAACTCGCTGGCGTGCTGGCCGATCGCGTTTTGATCGACGCGCCGTGCACCGGCCTGGGTGTGCTTTCCAAGCGCCCCGATCTGCGCTGGAGACGATCAGAGGCGGACCTTGCAACACGGGCCGAACTTCAGGACAATCTTCTGGATTCCGTGTCGGCCCTCGTCCGACCGGGTGGCCTGCTGGTCTACAGCACGTGCACGATCGAGCCGGAGGAGAACGATGATCGCGTCGACGCTTTCTTGCGACGACACGGCAACTTCGAAGTCGAGTCGGCGGCTCCCTTTGTCCCGACGGCCATGCTGACGCCGCGAGGCTTCTTCGCGTCGCTTCCGCATCGGGACGGAATGGACGGGGCGTTCGCCGCGCGGTTGCGACGACTCCACTGACGATTAAGCAGGCAGTTCGTCGGACAGTTTCTGCACTACGTAGAGCTTCAAATAGCTCGTCTCCTCCATGGAGTCGAGGACGGGATGATCGGGAGGCTGGAAGCCACGTGCCAGGATCCTGAATGACACCCCGGCCTTCTTCGCCGAGTATCGAACAACTTTGAGGAATTCTTGCTCATCGATCGCCTGTGAACAAGAGGATGTGACGAGGATGCCGTCTTCTTCGAGCAGCCTGAATCCGTTGATATTGATTCGCTGGTACGCCTTGATGCCGGATTCCCGATGGCGGCGCCCTTTGGCAAATGCGGGGGGGTCCAGAATCACCATCCCGAACTTCTTCTCGTTCGCCAACTCCTCGAGCCGGTCCATCGCGTCCGCACGCTCGTACGTAAAACGGTCCTGGAGTCCGTTGATCTCTGCGTTACGCTTGACCCGATCCAGTGCGGGCTGAGACGAATCGAGGGCGTACACCGACGTTGCTCCCGCTGCTGCCGCGTGTAGACCGAACCCGCCATCTGCACAGAACACATCCAGCACCGCTCGATCCCGGGCAAAGAGTTTCGACAGTCGCCGGTTTACGCGCTGGTCGATGAAGAAACCGGTCTTCAATCCGTCCAGCACATCGATTTCGAATTTGACGCCGTCCTCGTCGAGCAAGACTCGATCCGGCAGAGTCCCCCGAAGGACGCCTTTCGCTTGAGGCAACCCGTCCTTGTCCCGAAGGATGTTGTCATTGCGCTCGACAATCGCGGCCGGCGAGTACAGCTCAGTCAGAGCGTCCAGAATCACTTCGCGTCTCTGCTCCATTCCGTAGCAGAGTGTTGACCACGTCAGGACGTCGCCGTAGCGATCCACGATCGTTCCCGGCATGCCGTCGCTCTCACCATAGATGACACGACAATGGGTCGATTCTCCGAACACGGACTGTCGCAGCCGATATGCCTTCAACACGCGGGCCCGCAGGAAGTCGGCGTCGATCGTGGCAGCTGCGTGACGCGTCAGGAATCTTACCGCGATCTGTGATTCGGCGTGGTAGAACCCCTGGCCAAACACGTGCCCGGACGCATCGGTCACCCGCACGACGTCGCCGGTTGTCGGCGTTCCCTCGATCCGATCCACCAGGTTCCGAAAAACCCATGGATAGCCCTTTCGCAAAAACTTGTCTTTGTTCGGTTTCAGTACAATCGTCATGCTTCAGTACGCCAGTCAACAGTCGATTCTCGTTACTACAGAGTACGCCCTGTTGAGGGTAATAATATGTGCGCTTTTGACGGAAAGGGAACGGGTCCTGTCATTTCCGGTTGGAATCGCTCACCTGAAACTGCCGCTTCTTCCCCACAAGCGTGACCCGATACCACGAATGACCGGTAGATCGTACATCAGGCTTTCACTGATTCTCTTCACCGCGGTGTTCGTCGCCGTGCCGGCGGTCGGACAGAAGGTCGCCAAGTACGGAGCCGGCTTCCTCGCCGGGGGAGTAGGAGCTCGTGCGCTCGGCATGGGCGGGGCTCATGTGGCCCTCACGAGGGACGTGAGCTCCGGGTACTGGAACCCCGCGGGCCTTGCAGATATGGTGTACCCCGAAGTTGCGTACATGCACGCCGAGCGATTTGCCGGCGTCGTTTCGTTCGACTACGGGAGCGCAGCCTTTCCGATCAATGCACAATCCACGGTCGGCATCTCGTTCTTCCGTAGCGGAGTGAACGACATCAAGAACACGCTCGATGCCTGGGATGCCGAGCGCGACCAGCCGAAGCCGAATCCGGAAAGCTTTTTTACGACGTTCTCGGCGGCCGACTTCGCGTTCTTCGTCGGCTATGCCCGGGCCCTTACCGATCGCCTCTCGATAGGCGTAACCGGCAAGATGATCCGTCGCACCATCGGCGATTTCGCTGACGCATGGGGCTACAGCTTTGACGTCGGCGTCAAGTACAGAACCGGACGCTATGTGTTTGGAGCAAACATCCAGGATGTGTCGACGATGCTTCAGAGCTGGAGTGTGAATCAGAGCTCTCTCCAGAATATTCAGGATGTATTTGGACAGGAACTCCCCGAGGGTGGAACCGAGCTCGTGCTTCCGGTGGCCCGTCTGGGTTCGGGCTTCATTTTTCCGCTGGGTGAGAATGAGCTAGCCCTGGGTTTTGACCTGGACCTGGCATTCGACGGCCAGCAGGCGAATGTGATCAACCTCGGCGACGTGTCGTTTCATCCGCGGCTCGGTACCGAGTTCACGTACCGAAACGTACTGTCGTTTCGCGCTGGATTGAACCGAATCGCCTATTCCGATCAATATGGCCTGGATATGACACCGTCGGTCGGTACAGGAATCCAGCTCCGCCAGGTCGCTATCGATTATGGATTCGGTGATTTTGCAGGCCTCGTTTCCGATCTTGGGTATTCACACCGCATCTCGATCAAGCTAACGCTCGAGCAGCCCGGCCTCCGACGACAGGGACAAGAAGACTGACGCCGCAGGTGAAGGGCGTGTCTATCGATGGACTCATCAGCCCCACCAAACTCAGGTCTTCGAAGCTCGCTGGGGCTCGTGATACCGCTTTACAACGAAGAAGCGGTCGTACCAACGTTGATCGCGTCCGTCGAAGCGTTCCGATTGAGAAGACCTTTTGTGACCGAGGTGGTGCTGGTCGATGACGGCAGCACCGACCGTACCGCTACCCTGGTCCGCGAACACACACGCGACCTGCCGGGCTACACGCTCGTGCAATTCTCGCGGAATTTCGGCCACCAACTGGCGATAACTGCCGGACTTGCCGCTACGGCAGCCGACGCTGCCGTCGTACTTGATGCCGATCTTCAGGATCCGCTGGAAGTGATTGACGAAATGGTCGTCAGATGGCAGTCGGGCTACGACGTGGTCTATGGAATACGCAGGAGGCGAGAAGGGGACTCGTGGCTCGGTCGTACGCTGTCCGCCTCGTTCTATCGGATCTTTCAGCGACTTGCGGATTCGGATACCCCCGTTGATGTGGGTGATTTCCGACTGATGTCGCGGGAGGTCATCGACGCGTTCGCCCGTCTTGAAGAGCGTCAACCCTACGTGCGCGGACTCGTCTCGTGGCTCGGCTTCAATCAGACCGGCGTCGAGTACGATCGACCGGCCAGAGTGGTCGGACGAAGCAAGTATCCGTTCCGAAAACGGGTCGAGCTTGCGTTCAACAGCATCGTCGCATTCTCGGACAAGCCGCTCCGATACGCGGCGCGGCTGGGATTCCTGGTTTCGGTTTTCTCCGTGCTGGGTATCATCTGGACGATCCTGGCAAAGATCTTCAAGCCAGAGGTTGTTTCGGGCTGGGCGAGCCTGATTTTTACGGCCTTCTTTTTTGGAGGACTACAACTTTTCTTTCTCGGGATCGTTGGGGCTTATCTGGCGCGCGTGTACGACGAAGTGAAGGCCCGCCCACGCTACGTTATCAGCCGCCAGTGGAACTCGGACAGTACGCCTTCCCGCGACCGGGTGACCGCGACCGACAAGGCAAAAGGCGCTGCAACGAATAACTGACACCGGGATTGCCGGCGCACGAATCATGCGAAACGTAAGACGGAATGATTGGGTCGGATTCTGTGTGAGCCTGTTGACGCACGCGCTGCTGGTTGTCCTCCTGTCATTCATCACGACAGGCGCGAGTGAACCCCAGCCGATCGGGTTCATCGAAGTGGATTTCGGCCCGTTCGCCGACGGGCAGCCGGTGCAGCGGTCCCGTGAGAACCTGGAGCAGGACGTGCCGGCTGCAGACCTTCCGCCGGCGGAAGAACAGGCAGAGTCATTGGCGCCCGATGAGGCGCGACCGACTGACGTGCCCGATCAACGTGTGGAAGATGAGGAGGTCATTGCCTCGTCTAATGCGGAGACCATATCTCCCCGAACAGAAACGAATCCCGATGACGCTGTCGTGCAGCGTCCGACCCCTCGTTCCCAGCAGAACCAGCAGACGGGTGCCGGTCTGCCGGATGGAACGGGAGCAGCAACAGCAGGAGAGCAGGGCACCGGTACCGACGAACGCAGGGCGGCTCCGTTTCAAATCGAAGGGCTCAACAGGATTCCCGTTAGTTCGTCCATTCCGGCGTACAGCGAACAGGTCAATGCCGTCATTCGAGTTCGCATCACGGTAGATCCTCAAGGGCACGTGGTTCAGCGAATCCCTCTTATCAAGGGGAACCCGGCACTCGAACGATCTGTCATGGAAACCTTGAGCACATGGCGTTTCAACCCGCTTCCGCCAAATGCTCCGCAGGAAAATCAGGTAGGGACGGTGACGTTCCGCTTTGTGCTCGAATAGCCCGCGCTGCGGTCAGTTCCAGAGATCAATACCGCTGGAGATAGAGACTCTGGCGCCGACGGTCAGCATTCCCGAGAATCGCGTGTCAACTGCGCCGTCGATGTGCTTCGCGTTTCGGACGTGATTCACACCAAGATCGGCTCCGACCCACCAGCGCCGACTGGGCTGATAGTACACCCTCACGGCGCCTCGATACGTGTCCTCGATGGTGCCGGTAAGAAGGGACCCCAGCTCGTCATCCGGAAACGGATCACGCATGTCAAATTCGCCCTGACGCAGTAGCTCAAAGCGCGGGGAGACGGAAAGTCCGCGAACGATATCGTCGAGGTAGATATCGCCGAAAAAACGGCCATGCACGTAGTCGCTGAACTGCGTCGCAATTCCACGATTCACGTAGATGTACTGTCCTTCGACCTGGTCGGCGTTGAACGTGCGGGAAGCTACGAGCGTCAATCGGAAGCCGATGTCGGCGCGTTGCGCGATCCCTGCATACACGATGGATCCGGCCAGGGCATACGACCAGGGTTCGTCTGTGGTACCCTGCAGATCAACGTCATCTATGAGTAGCTGGCCGTGAATGGTCAGGCGATCGAAGTTCATCCAGACGAGACCTCCGAGCAGGCCGTTATTCTCGTCGTTCTTCGGTCTGTTGTCCGACTCGAAGCCCCATCCGTGAGCCGGATTCAGCAGCCGTGGGGACAGAGACGTATTTGAACCCGAGAAGATGGTGGACTCGAGTGCGGTCAGCTGGAAGTGTCTTGACGGTCGCCAGTCTATACGGTGCGCAACAATGAGTCGACGCTCGCTTCCGACCAGGACGGAATCGGCTCCGGCAGCACCCGTGTATCGGCCATCGGCCGTGATGCTGTCGAGCTCTCCGAAGATCGACCGCAGCGACACTTTCCGGCCACCGATTCGGAAGTCTATTGCGTCGAAACTCCGCGGGTTTGAACTGATAAAGAGCGCGTCGTCCGCAAGTGGGGCCCAGTGGAAATGGTATCGGCCGACGTACGCCGAGACGAGCTTGCCACCGTACCCGACGTAGGCGTCCTCACTGCGGATGAACAGCCTGTTAGCCGTGTCGATCGCATCGGGGTCACGATCGTAGTACCAGTCATGTCGTAGACCGAAATGTGCGATCCACCGGCGGCTCTCGCCGTAAAACTGGATGACCGCGGCCTGATAGGCTCTTGCTTCGTTGTCAATCGGACGAAGCGGATCGAGGCGGCGCCCGTCAGCCGCCCGAAGTCGGCCGGTGAACGAACCCCCGACTACGGTTTCTTCACCGCCGGGGAGCGATCTTGAGAAGTGCTCTGCCAGTGCATCAAACCAGATACGTTCCAGAGATGGCAGATCGTCGCGATTCACATTCGCCATCGATCGTACGATCTCACGTTCACGGTACGGGAAGTCAGTCGGGTTGAGGTCGGTCATATGGCCTCGCCGCTGCAACCTCTCGATGTACGCGTTTGGCCAGTCCTCGATCGTTACAACCCGGTTGCCCTGGGCCGCGGCATTTCTGTCCCCGGCTATCAGCAGCAGCAGGACAACCCAGATGGTGGCTGGTAGACGAATTCTCATGCGGTGGAGACGAGATATCATTGATTCGGAGGTCAAATTAGCCTCTGCGATGCGCGGATGCGAATATGTCGGACCCTCCGGAATCGGGTTGCCGCCTCACGGGTACCCGTTACCGCCGCCGTGAACTGTCGCGGGCAAGCCAGAACGGAAGGGTGCCGGGAAGCCCTGTTCACGCCGACTCGATCTGCCATCGGGATATTTTTTATACATTTCAAAGTTTGACGCCTTTTCGAATCGTCTGCCTCGCGATCACAGTCGATCGTCTATCGTGACACGGAAGCTTGAACTAGCGGCACTGGTTATCGTCGACGCGCTTGCGCTGAACGTCGCCAACGTTCTGCACTACACGGTGCGGTTCGACTGGCAGTGGTTTGGTGAGCCCGAAATTTTTCCGGCGGGCATGCCGCTTGTGGGATTGACTCTCACCGTCTTCTGGCTGTTCATCTTCACCTTCTTCGGTCTCTATCGGGAACGCTACGCCGACAGCCGATTTGATGAGCTCGTGTCCCTGCTGAAGGTGGTGTCGATTGGCATACTCATTCTCGTGTTCGCGATCTATATAGATGCACTCGCTCCGGGATCGACGCGACTTGCCATTCTCTTCTACTGGCTCTCAGTCTTCGTGTGCATCGCGCTGGGCCGGGTGATCGTCCGATCCGTTCAGAAGTCATTACTGCTGCGCGGGTATGGAACTCATAACGCTCTCATTGTGGGATGGAGCGATCGCGTCGAGTCGCTGTACGAAGAAGTCGCGCGCTACCCGGAAGCCGGTCTGAGCATTCTTGGCGCGCTGCGACTGGATCGAGATGCGAACGGTGAAGCTGGACACTCCGGACATGACGGAGGAGGCGGGGGCGTTCTGGATACGGATGTCCTGTTAAAGCCGGCCACGCGATCGTCAGTGGAGGCCATAGCGGCATTGCCTCGCATGATCGATGACCTCGGGATTCAGGATGTCCTCATCGCGCTGGGATCGGAGGACCTTGACGCGCTGATGGAGGTACTTCGGGTATGTGACGGCAAGCCGGTCCGGTTGAAGCTCGTGCCCGACTTCTATTCGGTCGTTGGCGGGATGGCGAGGACGGAACACATGTACGGCCTGCCTCTGATCGAGGTGTTGCCCGAACCCATGCCGGCGTGGGAGGAAAGCACCAAACGACTGCTCGATATCGTTGTGTCGTTGTTGGTCCTGGTCGTTGCGCTCCCGCTCTGGATTCTGATCGGTGTTGCCCTGCGTGTAGCATCAACGGGTCCGGCGATTTATCGTCAGGAACGAGTCGGACGAGACGGAAAGGTATTCACGATGTACAAGTTCCGGACGATGCTAAAGGACGCTGAGGCGACAACCGGTCCCGTGTGGGCAGTTGAAGACGACCCGCGATACACGCCTTTCGGACGTTGGCTGCGGCGTACTCGGCTCGACGAGGTGCCGCAGTTCTGGAACGTGTTGAAGGGGGACATGAGTCTCGTAGGCCCACGTCCGGAGCGCCCATACTTTGTCTCGCGTCTGGCGGAAGAAATACCGCTCTATAATCGTCGCCACCGGGTCAAGCCAGGCATCACCGGCTGGGCCCAGGTCAAGTGGCGGTACGATACTACGCTCGACGACGTACAACAGAAGGTGAAGTACGACCTGTTCTATATCGAAAACATGAGTCTTCGCATGGATTCGAAGATCCTCTTCAGGACGATTCGTACTGCGTTATCGGCGAAAGGCCGGTAGCAGAATCCCCACGACTCCACCATCCCACACCACGAGAACTGCAAGCATGACGGCAGAGCGTCGGACGACTACCGATATCGATCTGAGGACGACCTTTGAGTCGCTCTACTTGCCGCGTCTTATCGAGGAGAAGATGCTGCGGATGATTCGGCAGGGCCGCATCTCGAAATGGTTTAGTGGCTTTGGTCAGGAGGCCATTGCTGTGGGAGTGACCATGTCGCTCCGAGATGACGACTACATCCTTCCGATGCACCGAAATCTGGGTGTGTGGACGACGAGGGAAGTTCCGTTACGTCGTTTATTCGCCCAGCTGTTGGGACGCGACGGCGGGTTTACCAAGGGCCGAGATCGCACATTTCATTTTGGTCTCCAGCACAAGCGCATCATTGGAATGATCTCGCACGTTGGTGCGATGGTACCGGTGGCCTGTGGTCTGGGCGTCGCATCCAAATATCGGAAGGAAGGCTTTGTCGCAGCGTGCTTCATCGGAGAGGGATCGTCTCGCGAGGGAGACTTTCACGAAGCGTTGAACCTCGCGGCCGCCTGGAGTCTTCCCGTGCTGTTCGTCATCGAGAATAACGGCTACGGTCTCTCCACGCCCACCGCCGAGGCGATGGCGGTAGCCGACCTCGCAGCAGCGGCCGCCGGATACGGAATGGCGGGCGAATCCGTGGATGGCAACGACATCCTCGCGGTGTGTGATGCGGTGCGCCGTGCGGCAGATCGGGCTCGCGAGGGCAACGGACCGACGCTGCTGGAGATGAAGACGTTCAGAATGAGGGGTCACGAAGAGGCGTCGGGCACGAAGTACGTTCCGCCCTCGTTGATAGAGGACTGGAGCAAGAAGGATCCCGTCGATCGACTGCGATCTCTTGTTCTGGCAGAGGGGATTCTCACGGAAGATGAGATCGAAATTCTTCGACGCACGATGGAGTCTCGTATCGATCAGGCTGTCGAGTTCGCGCTCAGCCAGGAGCTGGTTACCAGCGACGCGGAGACGGAACGTGCCGACGTGTACGCTGCCAGCAGGGTCGTTCCGGGACCACGCAATTCGTCTGCATCCGAAATGCGATTCATCGACGCGGTATCGAACGGGCTTCGCGAAGCCATGGCGTCTGACGACGACGTCGTGATGCTGGGACAGGACATTGCCGAGTATGGCGGGGTGTTCAAAGTGACGGCAGGCTTTCTGGAGCAGTTCGGGTACGAACGCGTGCTCAATACGCCGATTATTGAGAGCGGAGCCGTCGGCGCCACGATGGGGATGGCCATCCGTGACCTGAAGCCGGTTCTTGAGATCCAGTACGCGGATTTCATTTCGTGCGGGTTCAATCAGATCGTCAACAACCTGGCTACAACTCATTTCCGATGGGGACAGGCGCTGAACGTGACGATTCGCGCTCCCTACGGTGGCAACATCGGTGCGGGACCATTCCATTCGCAATGCGTCGAGGCCTGGTTCTGTCACGTCCCCGGATTGAAGGTCGTGATCCCGTCGACTCCCGCCGATGCAAAAGGGCTGTTGATCTCTGCGATCTTTGATCCCAACCCCGTGCTGTTCTTCGAGCACAAGCACCTGTATCGATCCGTTAGAGGGTCCGTGCCGAATGGATTTTATGGTACCGAACTGGGCCGGGCGCACGTCGTACGGCAAGGAACCGACGCCACCGTCGTGACCTACGGCCTGGGAGTACACTGGGCACTCGAGGAGGCCGCTGAACTGGCATCGCAGGGCGTTGAGGTGGAGGTAATTGACCTTAGGACACTCATCCCGTGGGACGCGGAAGCTGTGATCAATTCTGTCCGGAAGACGGGAAGAATGCTGATACTCCACGAGGCACCGCTGACGGGGGGATTTGGTGGGGAGATTTCCTCGCGTATCTCCGAAGCGGCGTTCGAGTACCTGGATGCACCTCCGATGCGCATCGGAGCGGAAGACACGCCCATCCCGTTCTCGCCGAATCTGGAGAAGGAGGTCTACTCGGCGAGAATCAAACTGGCCGCGGGTCTCCGAACGCTGATCAAATACTAGCGTAAACAGGGCTGGTTTAGCAGAAACCTCGACAACAGCCCCGATCGAGCACGTTATCTTGATGATCTGCCGGTGTCGCACGATCGGCCCTGCCATCTGACTGCCGGGCCGGTGCTCGCTGCTCCATCAAATGCATTCCACATCTAAACCGATGACCGACAATGGCTAAAGAATTCACGACGCCCGAGGCAGGACAGAAGGCGCCGATGTTCAAGGGTACCACGCAGGATGGTAACCAGGTGAAATTGTCAGACTATCGAGGTCGCAAGCTGGCACTCTATTTCTATCCCAAAGACAACACGTCGGGATGCACCAAACAGGCCTGCAATCTTCGCGATGGCTATCGCGATCTTCTGGACGCGGGCGTTGCGGTGGTCGGTGTTTCGATCGACGATCGCAAGTCTCACGAGAGCTTTGCAAGCCGGTACGAGCTACCGTTTCCGCTTATCGCCGACGTTGACAAGAAAGTCGTCAACGCGTACGGGGTGTACGGTGAACGTTCCCTCTACGGTCGCAAGTTCATGGGGACGAAGCGGCACACGTTTCTGATCGATGAAAAGGGCATCATCATACACGTCTTCAAACGCCCGAAGGTCGGCGACCATGCAGCCGAGATACTCAAGAAGTTTTCTGCAGCCTGATCGGCAGGGCCGGTAGCGACACAAGTCAGGTCGAAGCCGGACCCGCGGTACTATGAAGGAAAGCAGCGTTCAATCATACGAGCCCGTAATCGGACTCGAGGTTCACTGCCAGCTCGCGACGAATGCGAAGACATTCAGTCCGGAGTCGGCCGCGTACGGCGCCGAGCCGAATACGAACGTCGACCCGGTGAGTCTTGGCCACCCGGGAACGCTTCCGGTTCTCAACGAGCGTGTGCTCGACTTCACGATCCGGATGGGCCTTGCCACGCATTGCTCTATTCGGCCGCGCTCGACATTCGCGCGCAAGCACTACTTCTATCCGGATCTCCCGAAAGGGTATCAGATCTCACAGTACGAAGATCCGATCTGCCATGATGGATGGTTGGACGTCGAAGTCGAATTAGGTGCAGAACGGTCGCAGCGTCGGATCGGTATCACGAGAATCCACCTCGAGGAGGACGCGGGGAAATCGATCCACGACCAGAGCCCCCAGGCTACACTTCTCGATTTCAATCGATGTGGAGTTCCACTGATCGAGATCGTCACTGAGCCTGATCTGCGATCGCCCCGGGAAGCGGCCGTGTTTCTTCAGAGTGTTCGTCAGATTGTGCGCTATCTCGGAATCTGCGACGGGAATATGGAGGAGGGTTCGCTGAGATGCGACGCGAATGTATCCGTCCGGCCCGCGGGGCAAGATGTGCTGGGCACGAAGACGGAAGTGAAGAACATGAACTCGTTCAGGAATGTGGAGAACGCGCTCCAGTTCGAGATAGAACGGCAGGCGGGGATTCTGCGGTCGGGTGAGCGGGTCGTGCAGGAGACCCGACTATGGGACGCCGATGCCGGAGCCACGCGATCCATGCGATCGAAAGAGGAGGCTCACGACTATCGCTATTTCCCGGATCCGGATCTGGTGCCTGTTGTGGTCACTGACGAGATGCTTCAGGCCGCGCGGATGTCGCTACCCGATCTTCCGGATGCCAGAAGAACACGCCTGGTTCGTTCACTCGGATTGCCGGAGTACGACGCCGGTATCCTTACCGAGGAGCGCGAGCTGGCGGACTATTTTGACGAAGTGTATGGAGCGGTGATATCGGCGGAGGTTGCAGACGAGAGTACCGTCGCGAAGCAGGTGTCGAACTTCTTGATGTCTGATGTGCTTCGCGTAGTGAACGAGAAGGGAATTACGATGAAAGCCTTTCCCATCGACGCGGTCCGTCTCGCTCGGCTCATTGAACTTCGAATCGAGGATCGAATCAGCTCGACGGGGGCTTCGGAGCTCTTCGATTTGATGCTGGAGCAACCCGACGATCCGATCCGGATTGCCGAGGCGCGCAACCTGTTGCAGGTCTCCGACGAGGACGCGCTGCTGCCGGTCGTTCACAGAGCTCTGGACGATAATCCATCCCAGGTCGACCAGTTCCTTGGAGGCAAGGAAGGCGTCATGGGCTTTTTGATTGGCCAGGTGATGCGAACGTTCGACGGATCACCGGATCCACGGCGGGTCCGGGAGTTGCTGGCTTCAGAACTGGAAAGAAGAAGGAATCGCTGATGTTACGACCCGGAATGGCGTGGAAGGGGTTTCTGGTAGTAGTGGCCGTCGTTTCTGTCGCCGGTTGTCGCGCGGACGATCGGCCCGTCGTGCGAAGTCAATTCGACGGGTACGTCACGGTACGTCCGGAGGTGGACTCGACTCGGGACTATCGCGGCTTTGAGGTTCTCGTTGCGTCCTCGGATGGCGAGGCGGACACACTCGGGTTTGGGGTGACGGACAGTACGGGTTACTTCCGGATGCTGATCGAAGCGCCGGAGCGTGGCATTTACCCGCTGATCGTCAGTCGGCGAGGAGCGCGTGTGAAACAAGGGCAGATCGTGCTGGCTGAGGCAGACACTGCATCGATGCGTCTGCGGGTACCGGACGGTGATCGGCCGCTCATCATTCGCTCCGTAGAAAACGCGGCATGGATGGCGTATCGAAACGGTAAGATGGTCCACAACCGGGAACTGCTATCTCTTATTCAGTCGGGCCAGTATTCGGCCGAGAGCCACGCCACGCGTTTCATGCAGAGTGCTCAGATCCTGTGGGCGCTGAGCGAGCAATTCCCCGGCACGATCGGCGCCGGCATGGCGTCGGCTGAATCTGTTCTGATGATGGAGGGAATCAACGACTCCCTGGTGGTGGAGAGGGTCATGTCACTGCCGATGGAGGGGCCTGGTTTTGTGGATGTTGCCCGGGCAGCGCGACGGGCTGAAGCGCGAATGCGGGGACAGGATTCGGCCATCGCGCTCGTGCGCGGCCTGTCCGGAAAGACGGTGGACAAGGCACTGCAGGCCGCACTGGCGTCGGAGATGGTCGTCGCCTACGCCGACAGCAACATGCTTGACGAAGCCGTGATCGAAGCAAACAGGATTGACGCAGAGTATGCCGACAGCCCGTGGGCTGAATGGGCGCGCGGTACTGTGTACGAGATCGAAAACCTGATGCCCGGTATGCTCGCTCCTTCATTCAGCACCGTGACCTGGACGGGTGAAGAGTATTCGTTCGATCCGTCAACAACCGGGATCGTCCTGCTCGAGTTCTTCCGGCCCACCGACGCGACGTATATTCGTGAACGCGCTCTGCGAGACAGTCTGGCTTCATACAAGCGGGGTGAGACCGTGACCTTTGTGTCCGTTTCGCTGGAATCCGATTCAGACCTCAACGAAGCCTTCTTTGGATCGCAGCCTTCGACCGTCCAGATTGCTCTACCGCTCGGTGCAGAGGATCCACTGGCCCGGTCGTTCAACGTCAGGGTTCATCCGAAGCGCTTCCTGATCAAAGACGGAATCATACTTGGCAAGTATTCCGGACCCGCCATTCAGGCGGTCGCTGACGACCTTATGGCAGTGACGGGCGCGGATTCATCCTGATCCGGGCGCCGTCACGACACGATCATCCAACACTAGTCATCCAACGTAGATACCAAAACTCATGCTGATCGCGGGAAACTGGAAAATGAATACGGATGTGGGTTCAGCAATCGAACTTGCACGAGAAATAGCCGGTGATATCGGTAGCCCGGCGCCTGTAAAGGTGGCAGTGTGTCCTCCGACGGTCAATGTTTCCGAGGTGGCACGCACCGTCAATGAAACAGCGTTGTTAGTCGGTGCCCAGAACATGTTCTACGAGGAGTCCGGGGCATTCACGGGCGAGACTTCGCCGGCGATGTTGTCCGCGGTCGGTTGTCACTACGTGATCCTCGGGCACTCTGAACGCAGGCAGTATTTCGGAGAGACTGATGACACGGTGAACCGGAAGGTTCGGAAGGCCGTTGAGCATGGACTCGTGCCGATCCTCTGTGTCGGCGAGCATCTTGCGGAGCGGGAGGCGGGTCAGGAAGAAGACGTGGTTTCGCGCCAGGTACGGAAGGGTCTGTCGGGCGTACTGATTGGTCGCCCCGGCGATCTTGTGATTGCGTACGAGCCCGTGTGGGCCATCGGGACGGGTCGAACGGCCACGCCTGCTCAGGCGCAAGAGATGCACAGCTATATACGTGGTCTCCTTCGCGACCAGTTCGGTGAGGCGGCGGCCGATGCCATCGAGATCCTGTATGGTGGCAGCATGAATCCCGGAAACGCCGACGAGTTGCTCAGTCAGAAGGACGTAGATGGGGGACTGATTGGAGGAGCCAGCCTCAACGCGGACTCCTTCGTGAGCATTGTCGAATCGGCAAAACGCCTGGCATAGCGCAGAACGCGCTAGTCCGCCTTGTTCGGTTTGGTCGTCGAATCAGGCTTCGAAGACGAGTCATTCGATTCCTTTTTCGATTCCTTCTTCGAAGCCGTTTCGCTTGATTCCTTCCTGGGCTGCTCTGACGCCTCGGACCCATTCTTCTCTGAGCCAGGAGTCGGCGCCGAACCGTTCTTCCGGGCGTAGTCCGTGATGTAAAACCCTGATCCCTTAAAGATCAGCCCTGTACCGCCACTGATTACGCGTTCCACTCGCTGTCCTGTGGTGGGGCAGTGCGTGAGCGAGTCCGCTGTGATCCGCTGCTCGAGCTCGAAAGTGGTCCCGTCTTCTCTTTTGTAGACGTAGGTCGGCATGATTTGGGGGTGCAGGGTGTACTGCGCTGTCAACATTTTTGCGAAAGGCTTTTGAATAGCCGTCGCAAGGCACAAAGTTCCTGCCGACGCGACCTGGACAGCGTGGGATAGCGGTGGCTCACGAGGCCCAGCGTCGCCCTCCAAGCTTCACGGGTCGCAGCACCGGCAATTTGTCCGGTCTTTCTTCACCTGCAGCCGGAGCCTGCGCCCGGGGCAGTGTGACGACGAACCGGCTACCGCGGCCTTTCTCGCTCTGGACATTGATGTCACCGTCCATGAGGTCGACCAGACGGCGCGTGATGGCCAGTCCGAGGCCGCTGCCCTCATGAGTTCGTGCATTACCGGTCGATTCCTGGGTGAACTCACCAAAAAGCTGCGGAACGAATTCCTCGGAAATGCCGACGCCCGTATCGACGACTGCAATGCGAACGTGTCGGTCGTCGGCCGTAGTCTTGATTCGAACCTCGCCCTCGTCAGTGAACTTGACGGCGTTGCTGGCCAGGTTCACGATCACACGGTGCAAGCAACTCGAATTCGCCTGTGCGAAGATTCGTTCGTCAGGAATGTCGACGTGAAACGCGAGACCTTTCAGATGAGCAAGTGGTGAAATGAGCTTCGTCGTTTCGCGGATCTCTTTCACAACGTCCAGTGCCTCCAGCTCAGGACGCACGGACTGGGCCTCCAACTCAGCCAGATCAAGCACGGAATTCAGCGTGTTCAGGAGTCGGGTACCGCTACCCTCGATGTGTTCAACGAGCTCCAGCTGCGACGGATCGATCTCCGAGTTGAGAATCTGAGCGAACCCCAGTATGCCGGTAAGTCGCGTACGGATCTCTTGACTCATGTTTGCGAGAAAGCTGTTCTTCAGTCGCACCATCTCTTCGGCTCTGTCCTTGGCGTGTAACAGCTCACGCTCAAATCGCTTCGCCTCTGTGATGTCGGTCACGTTGAACAGAATGCCATCGATTCCGGGAAGGTCGCTCAGGTTTCGACCGCGGAACGCGAGGTATCGCCACTTGCCATTCGCGTGACGCCACCGCGCCTCGACATTGATGGCGACGGTGATGTCCCGCCGGCTGCCGAGCAAGGCGGACGTAAATCGAGCCAGATCAGACGGATGAACGAACTGGTCAGCCTTTTCTCCGATTAGCGACTCTGGAGTGACGCCCATCATGTTTATACATGCGGGTGACATGTACTTAATGGAAGCGTCCGTTTCGAAGACCGCGACGATGTCCGTGGCATGTTCAACGACCGCCCGGAATTTTGCCTCGCTCGTACGGGAGGCCTGCTCAGCCTTGCGGCGCTCTGCAATCTCAGACTGCAAGTCCTGCGAGTGGTAGGCCAGCGTCGCATTCGCGCTTTCAAGATGTTGGTACGCGGACCTCAAGCCCTTCACCATCTTGTTGAATGCGGTTGCTAGGCGCCCGATTTCGTCATTCGACTGGATTTCCAGACTACCCTCGAAATCGCCTTCCGAGATCCTTTCGGCTACGCTGGCAATCTGTCGAAGAGGCGCAGTGATGATGTGGCTCACAGCGAACACGCCCGTCAGGCCAATCACGAAGATCATGATGCTCGCAATCGCGATTGTCAGACGGCTCCGGCGGGCGATGGTGGCGACGCTCTCGAGCGAGAAGCCCATGTGCAGGGTTCCGGCCGATCGGCCGCGCGAGATGATGGAGCGGCGAGCGCGGAAGATGTCGCGATTGTCTGAAACCCCACCTGGCATGCGGAACTCATACGGTACCGTGTAGATGTTTGGCATACGGTTGAAGTCCGCAACCACACTCCCGTCTAATGCGGTGACGTAGGCGTACACAAGGTCATCCACCTGGGCGGCTCCGTTCAGAACGATTGGAACGTGAACGGGATCTCCCGTATCGGACGATGCGCCGATCGCGAAGGCGGTCATATCGGCGATATTCGAGGCCTTGTCGACAAGTGCGTTCTCGGCCTGGTTTTCCATCCGGGTCGGAAGGAACAGGTAGATCGAGAGCGAGATCACGGCCATCAGGCCGAACGTGAAGATGGTCAGCTTCGCGCGTAGCGATCTGAGTGGCCTCCAGACGACGTGAGTCAGCTTCCGTGTCATGCCGGATCCGCTCAATGCTTCAGCTGGATGTGCGATCAAGAGAGGAAGGGCAGCGGCTCTTTGGCGCAACCTCTTTGCCCACAATCGATTGATCGGATGAATAGGGAGCCATTTTGCCCTAGTATCGGCAGCGGCGGTCCTTCATTAACGACGAGCACAGGCCGTATCCGGTCATCTTGAGGGGATTTGCGCCCGGTTTGTATGTGATACGTCCGGGGGGCCGCATGAGAACATATCGGACGCCATACCGTCTATTCGCGTCCACTCTCGCCCAGATTCGCACCGACCCGCAACTTGCAGTTCCGCTCCGGTAGTCGCTCCCTTCTGACGGTTCTTTTCCTCGGCGTGCTTCTTGCGGCGCTGGACATCGCGATGGTAGGGCCGGCGCTTCCGGCAATACGCGATCATTACGGGATTGATGAGCGGGCCGCGGCATGGACGCTCAACGTCTTCGTGCTGTTTAACCTGCTCGGCGTTCCCCTCATGGCGAAGCTCGCTGATGCAGCCGGGCGTCGGTTTGTGTTCACGCTGGACATTGCGTTGTTCTCGGTCGGCGCGTTGATCGTTGCATCGTCGCCGCCGTTCGGGGTCCTGCTCGCAGGACGCGCCTTGCAGGGCATTGGAGCTGCCGGGATTTTTCCTGTTTCCAGTGCAGTGGTTGGCGATGAGTTTCCGGCCCACCGGCAGGGGAGAGCACTCGGTGTGCTTGGATCTGTATTCGGTCTCGCGTTCATCGTCGGGCCGGCTATCAGCGGCATCCTGCTTCGATACAGCTGGCAGTGGCTGTTCATTGCACCATTGCCGCTTGCTGCTACGGCGATGGTTCTGGGTCGCCGGTATGTCCCGGCCGTCACGGGCGGAGTGCCGCTCGCAGGATTCGATGTCCGAGGTCTGGTCTTGCTCACCATCACACTGGTTGCATTGGCCGTCAGCACGAATGGTATAGATGCAGTCGGTTTTCTGGCCAGTCTTTCTAAGCCGCGCGTATGGGGTGGAGCGTCCGTTGCTCTCGTATCTGGCTACCTTGCGTTCCGAGCGATCTCGACGGCTGAGAACCCTCTCCTGCCGAGCAAAGTCCTTCGGTCGCGAGAGGCACGCCTCGCCATCGCGCTGACCGCAGCCGCGGGATTCTGCGAGGCGGTGTTGATCTTCGTGCCGTCGCTGGCCGAGGCAACCTTCGAAGTCACAAAGTCGACGGCCTCATTCATGTTCTTGCCCTTGGCGTTTGCCGTGGCGCTCGGATCGCCCCTGTTTGGCTGGGTCCTTGATCACGCAGGACCCAGGCGTACTGTATCAGCATGTGCGCTGTTGCTGTTTGCAGGGCTCTGCGCGCTGGCACTGCTGGACACCCGCCCGGCGTTCTACGCCGGTTCCGTTCTGGTTGGAATGGCGCTCGCCGGATTGCTCGGCTCTTCGCTCAACTACATTCTGCTGCGCGAATCCAGCGTCGAAGATCGGGTGTCTGCGCAGGGTGTCATCACGCTGGCGCTCAACGCCGGTCTACTGATCGGCGGCGCAGTAGTCGGAGCGCTCGCGGCGTCGGGTGCGACACGTCGGATGGGTTACGAGTCGGCTTTCCTGACGGTGGCCGTACTGAGCATCTTGATGTTTGTCACGGCGCTTGGACTTCGCAGGCAGGTCCGCCCCAACGTCGACGCACGTGCGGTCGCGAGTCGCCTCGACCCATAATAATCCGCGGGTCATTGCGACTGGCCTGAGTCGCGTTCTTGCTCGGCCGTCCATTCGACGACTTTCTCGGTCAGAAGGCCAAGGGAAACGATGGCAATGATCTCTGCTATCAGGCGAAAGGCATAGTGCCGGACAGCGAACCGTATGAGCCTGGGAAGGACCATCAAGGCGGTGAGTGCTCCGAAAAAACCGATTGCCCACCGCGTGCTCACGCCGGCGACATCATGACCGGCCTTCGACAATGTTGACATGTTCGAACTTGACATAGTGATTCAGTCCGCAGCTTATTCGTGGCCACTCAGCCTGCCGACGACTCTTCCCGCACCGCCAACTGGCCGCACGCAGCAGCAATATCGTCGCCGCGACTCTTTCGGATTGTAACCGTTACCCTCTTTTTAACGAGGACCCGCACAAACTGATTCACACGTTCGTCAGATGTTCGCTCGAAGGGGAGGCCGCCGACCGGATTGTACATGATGAGATTGACCTTACTCGGAATCCACTGGACGATCTCCGCGAGGGCCCTGGCGTCGGCGTCCGAGTCGTTGACACCGTCGAAAAGGCAGTACTCGTATGTGACGTCTCGCGACGTCTTTGACCAGTAGTATTCCAGGGCGGCTCGGAGAGCCGCAAGATCGGTACGGGCGGCCCGGTTGACCGGCATGATCGCGCTCCTTTGAGCGTCTGTGGGGGCGTGTACGGACACGGCAAGCCGTACTCCCGGATCATCGTCTGCCAGATGCCGGATGCGTCGGGAGATTCCTACTGTCGAGACGGTGATTCGCTTCGGTGAGATGTCGAGACCAGACGGATCTGAGATGATTCGCAGGCTCTTGACGACGTTGGCGTAGTTGAGCAGTGGCTCGCCCATCCCCATGTAGACGATATTCGTTAGTCCTCGGCCGTATCGCTCGATGGCAAGTTCGTTCATGAGCCGCGCCTGGTCGAAGATCTCACCGGACGTCAGGTTCTGATGGAAACCCATTGTGCCGGTCGCACAGAATGCACAGGCCATCGCACAACCGACCTGGCTGGAGACGCAGGCGGTGAGCCTCCGTATGTCGCCGTCCACCACGTCGGGAATGAGCACGGCCTCAACGTGCAGTCCCGACTCGAGGCGAACAAGTGCCTTTGTTGTTCCATCCACCGACGTACTGATCTGCTCCGGGCCGATCTTGCCGATGCGGTGTGTCTCGTGCAGCTTCTCGCGGAACTGGAGCGGCAAATTAGTCATCTCGTCGACCGACGCGGCACCCTTGCCGTACAGCCACTCGAACATCTGCCGACCACGGTAGGCTGGTTCTCTCATCTCCGCGGCCAGGCACTCGAGCTCAGTCCGGTCGAGCGTCTTCAGATCCACGCGGGTAGGGGACAAGGAGTTAGGCACGACGTTGTCGCTGTCGAAATGGCCTGATGTTCGATTCGTCGCTAGGTGTCAGGACACCTAGTACTCGGCCGCCTGACCGGGCACCGGTACGGATGTGTGAAGCTGAACGATGACCCAGCTGGTGTCGCGTTTTTCAAGACCACCGGTCAAGCGCATACCCTCGAGGCTTACGGGATTACCCTGTGCCAACAGGAAGAGATCAAACTCCTCTGAAAACCATGCCGACCGTCCGTTCTCGGCGACCTTGATTATCCGGTTGCGAACATCGAACTCAACGTTTTCGAACGACGCGAACTGGCGCTCTCTCAACTCGCGATACGTATCGTATCCAATAATCTGCTCGGCAGCGTCAGTCCCGATAATCACGAGGTCCTCGTCGTGCGCCACGATCTGGTCAAACGTGGCCATGTCTTCATCTTCCCACATGCGGCCAAATCGATGGACAAGGTCGTCGACCTCAACGTAGGCCTGCTCGATTTCTTCGGCCGACGGAGCCGGTGCATTCTTACTCTTGTCGGAAGCAGGCTGACAAGCCGCGAGCAGAAGCGCCAGCGTGCCGAAGACAGTGCGGTGAAAGAATCGAGCGCGTGCCGCGCAATCCAAATTCAACATGTGTCCTTCCTCCCCTAGATCATGCGATCGAGCACGATCGAGAATACAAGTACCGGAATGTACATCACGGAGCTCTTCAGAAGGCGTCTGGCGTCCAGATTCGTGCGCGTCCGCCAGAAGCGCACCGCTGGATGCAAGAAGAAGGCGCCGCTCAGAACGGCAATTACGAGATACGTAGTGCCCATTGACGGGTCACTGGCAAGGGCCAGGCTGAATGCGACGGTTGCGGCCGTGAATGCGAGGGCAAGTGCAGCGGTCGCAAGACCGTCGCTGTCAATCACTGGAAGCATGGCAAATCCACCCCGTCCGTAGTCCTTGCGATACATCCAGGCAAGAGCGAGGAAGTGAGGCATTTGCCAGCACAGCAGGATGCCGAAGATGAGCCATGCGCCCCAGCCCGACAGTGAGTTGGTCGCAGCCGTGTAGCCGCCGATCGCCGGCAACGCACCGGGAATGGTCCCTACCAGCGTGTTCAGCCACGTCTTCGACTTCATGGGCGTGTATACGAACAGGTAGAGGGCCATCGACAACGCAGCGAGGATCGCCGTGAGAGGGTTGACCAGCGGACACAGCACGCCGAGCCCGGCCGCGGAGAGAAGGAGGCCAACGTTGCGCGCATGGGTGGCTGGGATACGTCCTGCCGGCAGGGGCCGGTTCAACGTTCGCTTCATGGCCAGATCGCGATCCCGCTCGAGATAGTGGTTCAGCGCTCCGGCTCCCGCCGAGCTGAGCGCCACGCCGATCAGAGTGAATCCGAGTGCGAGTCCGTCAAACCCCACGGGACTTCCAATTACAAAGCCCGCGAGCGCTGACAAGACGACAAGGAATGTGATCTCCGGCTTGGTGAGAACGACATAATCACCCAGCGTACCCCCGGCGAGCGACCGCGAGACGCGCGCCGTCTTACGTGACTCCGGGATGGCTTCGGCGACGGCGATCGGGCGTCTGTTCGCGTCAGGTCGCATTTCGATTGTTTGAGGCACGGTCACGCGGGTTGTGGGACGGATTTGGGTGAGATCGGGGAGGCCCCGGGTGCGAATCTGTGACGCTCCCGCAGCGACCACGTCAACAACGCGACGGAACTCGCCATCAGCAGTGCTCCGATCACCATATGGGAGGTGTTAGACGCCACCTGCAGATTGCTGGGCTGCACCATTCCGACTTCGTCGAGCAACACGAAGAAAGCGGTCAGGCCAAGCATAAACTGTACGACGAGGAGGCCGAGCATTGCATCTCTGGATCGTCGGATTGTCGGAATATGGCGATGCGATCTGTGGACTTCGTAGGCCGTGGCCAGGACGAGTCCGACAACAACGAAGGCCCAGAAGATATGCAAACCTGCCAGACTCAGGTCAATGCCGGTGCCCGGATGCCGGAGCAGGGCGCCAAGAATGATCTGAATGTAGATCGCGACAGACGCCGCCGCGCCAAGCTTGACCAGCCGATTGGATACGGCGGACTGGCCAACGTGCGAGTCCTCGACATCCGTCCACGAGCGAGAGGTAAAGAGGGCCATGCAGACCATCATGCTGAAGAATAACTGCGCAACACAGGCGTGGACGACCGCAAGGTCGAGTGATACCCACACGACGCGGAGTCCGCCAAGAAATCCCTGCAACATGACGAGCGCCAGGACCCCGACGGCGAGTCGACGCATCCATCGGCGCGAGTCGGCGGCGAATGTCCAGATGCTCAGAATCAAGACGAGCAAACCGACCAGGGCCCCGAGCAGGCGATGCCCGTGTTCTGCAAGGACCGGGGTGATCGTCCACCATCCAGGCCACGGGTTGAGCGGATCGTAGGAATTGAACGAGGATGGCCAGTCAGGAACGGCCAGTCCGGCGTCGATGCTGGTGACGAATGCACCCCATCCCATGAGGAGTATCGTCGCAAACACGGTGAGAAGGGTGAAGAGGTGACGTGCTCGCATGCCGGCGGAATCGGTGTTGTCGATCGAGTAGTTCCAGAAACGATCGGTAGCGGATCGGTACCCCCTCGCATCTGCGTGTGTTCCAGTCCGGGGCCCGAGGGGGCGTGTAGAGGGACATCATTCCGGAATGATTCAAGAAAGCGAATTGATCACCGCAGCGTGAACCCGTAGCTTTGAAGGTCGGGAACGGCCGGGTCGGCGCTTCGTCGAACGGGTCACCTCGAACACAAGGACGGCTACTTTCATGCGCAGAAAACCGGGTCAGTTTGCTCTGGTCGCTCTGACGACGGCTCTGATGCTGTTTATGGCGGCCGCCCCGGGCCTGCACGCGTTGTTGCCGGCCGATCGGAGCCTGTCGGGCGAATGGATTCGCCAGCGCCTGCACGCGCAGGACGAAAATGTCATCAAGGCCATCGAGGCGGCGCTCGATACAGCGCCATCGACACTCGACGAGTTCGTGGCTGCCATTATCGTAGAGTTGGACGGCTCCGATGACGCGGCTGCCCGCGCGGCCCTTTCTCTCGTGATCCCGGCCATATCGCTCGAGCAGTTCTTGAGCGGGGGATGGCTCGTTGAACTCCGACAGGCCGTAAAACTCGCACGATCGCTTACGCCGCGGGCGGCGGGCCATGTCATTTCAGCGGCTACGATCCTCTCCCGGACCCTCCGGGCCAGAATGCCTGTCACGACGATCGGTCGCCTGGCTGAGGGGCCAAATCTCACGAGTTGGCAAATTCGTCATCTGATCGCAGCGTTGCCGCTCGGGCCTTAGCGGGTTCTTCCACCTCCGTTTTACGTGTCGCTAGCGGCACATTTCCAAGAGTCCACACCGGTTCTAATTTGCCGGCGGGCACCATTTGATCACCAAGTAACACGATACGATGCAAGGCAACGGATTCAAGATATTTCTCACCGTGTTCTTCCTCCTGGTCACGGGGTACTACCTGTGGCCGTCCGCGCAGAACCTCTACTACAATCAGCGAATCGGTGATATGGAGGTAGAGGCCAGGCAGGAGTACGAGCGCGAGAATTTCGCCCGGTTGCGGGAAGTCAAGGAAAAGGCACTCAAGCTCGGATTGGACCTGCTTGGAGGCATGCACGTGACGCTTGAAGTGGGCGTCGAGTCGCTGATCCGCGAACTGTCCCGCGAGACCGACGAGGTCTTCGAGGAAGTGCTCACAATAGCCTCCGGTCGGGCCGCTCGAGAAGGGGTCTCGGTAATCGATGCCTTTGTCGACGAGTTCGAGTCGAGGGATGAGAACGCCAGACTCTCTCGATACTTCCGAAACGACGATGAGGGGATTACACGTCGATCCACCAATGTCGAGGTCGCATCGTACCTGAGAGGCGAAGCGGATGCGGCGGTCACGAGAGCGATCGAAATCATTCGAGACCGCGTTGACCGGTACGGCGTGACGGAGCCCTCCATTCAGAAGCAGGGGTCGCGCCGCGTGATTGTGGAGATGCCAGGAATTGACGATCCCGAACGAATCCGCAAGCTGCTGAAGGGAACGGCTCGACTTGAGTTTCGGCTTATGGCCGATCCGCAGGACGTGGTGCGTTCGCTTCAGGGTATGATCGAGTACTACGAGGAGAGTGCCGTGGATACGTCGGCAGAATCTGCGACCGACGCTGCTGCGGCAGACACTTTGCTCGACATTTCCGCTCTTCTGGAGGAAGAGGCGCAGGCGGCCAACGCGCTGCTTGAGGTCATGCAGCCCGTGGGGCAGGGGGTCGTCTACGGAGCGGTTGCCGAGAATGACACGGCGGCAGCCAACACGCTGCTGCGCGCGCCCGAGATCAGGGCGCTTCTGCCGTCCGGAATCAAGCTCATGTACACGTCATCTCCGATCGGTCTGACCGAAGATGGCCACGAGATGTACTACATCCTGGGTGTTCGCGACGACATCGAAATGACCGGAGAGGTCATCGAGGATGCGAGAGTTGACTTCGACCAGATCACCAACGCACCCGAAGTGACAATGGTGATGAATTCTGAGGGGGCTCGCACGTGGGCCCGCCTTACCGGCGCGAACGTTGGCAAGCAGGTGGCGATTGTACTTGACGGGGTGGTGTATTCGTACCCGGTCGTCAACGAACGAATCACCGGAGGCCGTTCAGCGATCAGCGGACTTGACTCACAGGAAGAAGCGCAGGATATCGTGACCATCCTGAAATCGGGTGCCCTGCCGGCGCCCGTCGAGATCGTTGAGGAGAGGACGGTCGGTCCGAGCCTTGGTCAGGCTTCGATCAGGGCCGGGTTTCTATCCGTTATGGTCGGCTTGCTGATCGTAGCGCTCTTCATGATCGCCTACTATCGAACCGGCGGTGTTGTCGCCGACCTCGCGCTCGTGCTGAATATCATCTTCATTCTCGGCATCCTTGCCGGGTTTGGAGCGACGCTAACGCTACCCGGCATCGCGGGTATCGTACTCACGATCGGTATGGCTGTTGACGCCAACGTGCTGATCTTCGAGCGAATCCGAGAGGAACAGACTACCGGCAAGACGCTCAAGGCGGCGATCGACGGCGGATTCGCCAAAGCGCTGTCGGCCATCGTCGATGCAAACATCACGACGTTCTTTGTCGGAGCCATCCTCTACTCGTTTGGTGTGGGTCCGATTCAGGGATTCGCCGTGACGCTTATGGCCGGTATCCTCGCGTCCATGTTCAGCGCCATCGTGTTTACACGAATCATCTTTGACTACATGGTCATCGAGCGACGACTGTCCGTGAACTACGGCTGAGTTGCAGACAGTCCACCAGCCAACATTCAACGGCGCCCTCTTGGCGCCATGATCCATACAGGCCATGAGAATCTTCGAAAACATCAGTTACAAATTTATTCAGAGCCGCACCAAGGGTTATATATTCTCCGGCATTCTGATCGCGCTGAGTATCGTGTCGCTTGTCAGTCGCGGGCTCGAAATGGGCATCGACTTTCGGGGCGGCATGGAGTTCGTCGTGGAAACCACGGAACCCCTCAACGTTGTTCAGGTCCGCGAGGAACTTGCGCAGGTTCTGACCAGCACACCGGAGGTGAAGGCCTACGGCGACAGCGAGCTACTGATCAGGGCCCTCGACGAAGGCGACATCAATGAGATTCAGAATGCGATAACGGGTGGAATTGCTTCAGCATTTACAGACTCGAATCCGAGAGTGCTCAAGACGGATATCGTCGGACCCCGTTTTGCCGCTGATCTAAAACGAGGTGCGATCTACTCGGTCTTTGGGTCGTTGCTCGTGATCTTCGTCTACATCCTGATCCGTTTCGAATGGCGCTTCGGGCTCGGAGCAGTAGCCGCGCTTTTCCATGATGTGATCATCACGCTGGGCGTTTTCTCGGCGCTGTATGGCATCGTGCCGTTTTCGATGCAGATCGACCAGTCGATCATTGCTGCCTTCCTGACGATTGTAGGATACTCCCTGAACGACACCGTTGTGATTTTCGATCGGATCAGGGAGT